>NZ_JANPLK010000001.1 GCF_031426495.1 Gemmatimonas sp.
ACCGGCTACCTCGAGAATCAGGTCTTCGCTCCGCAGGTAGAAGCCGGGCACGCCTTGCTCTGGGCCCGCGGCGCCGCAACCACCGGGCGTCCGTACCTCGCCCGCGCCGGCGAAGAGCACAGCGGCCCGCACATGCCGTGGTTCTGGCGGGGGGAGCTTCAGGGCGGCGGCGTCCTCAATGACATGATGTGCCACTCGGCCCTGCTCATACAGCATCTGCTCACGAAACCGGGCGAGCCGCTGTCGTCGGTGAAACCCAGACGCGTCACGGCGCACATCGCGAGTCTCAAGTGGTCGCGCCCCGAGTACGCGAAGCGCCTTCAGAAGATGATGGGCAAGGAAGTGAACTACTCGAAGCATCCGTCCGAGGATTACGCCAGCCTCCACGTGGAGTACGAGACGGCCGATGGCCATACGGTTCACGGCGAGGCATCGACCTCCTGGAGTTTCATTGGCGCCGGGCTTCGTCTTTCCGCCGAGCTCCTTGGCCCGGAGTATTCGATGCAGTGGAATTCGCTCGATGCCGGGCTGCGGCTCTTCTTCAGCCGCGAAGTGAAGGGGCGCGCCGGAGAGGATCTCGTTGAAAAACAGAACGCCGAGATGGGACTCATGCCGGTGGTCGCGAACGAGGCAATGGCCTATGGCTACGAAGCCGAAGACCGCCACTTCGTGCGCGCGTTCCTGGGCAAGGAGAAGCCGGCGCTCACGTGGCACGATGGACTCGATGTCGTGAAGCTGCTCATGACCGCGTACATGAGCGCGGAGCAGGGCAAGACCATCGAGTTCCCGCCCCGCAATATCGACAAGTTCGTGCCGCAGGTGGCACAAGGCACTTGGAAACCGCGATGAAAACGACGAAGTAGGGAGTAAGAAGTAAGGGGTATGGGGTACTCCCTACCCCTTACTCCGTACCCCTTACTGCCTTCGGTAGTTCACGTCCAGCGCATCCAGCCGCGCAAGGTGAGTCGGTAAACGCGATTTGAAGTTCGCAAAATCCCGTCGCACCTTCGCGCTCCAGAGCACTTCCGACAACGCCACCATGCGCGGGTAGGCCATGTACTCCACATGCTTGGCATTCGGCATGTACTCGGCCCACAGCTGCGCCTGCGCGCCCAGAACATGCTTGGCTTCGTCGGCGGTGAGCTGCGGTGGCACTGGCTCGAAGGCATACACGCTATCAATCGGCGTGAAGCCGCCGATCGCGAGCGGCTCCTTGGCTTTATCGCGCGACTGATAGTGATCGAAGTACGTGTGACTGCCCGGCGCCATCACGACATCGTGATTCGCCTTGGCCGCCGCGATACCACCGGCCATGCCGCGCCATGACATCACCGTGGCGTTCTCGGCGAGACCGCCCTCGA
Source organism: Gemmatimonas sp. (assembly GCF_031426495.1). Taxonomy (NCBI): domain Bacteria; kingdom Pseudomonadati; phylum Gemmatimonadota; class Gemmatimonadia; order Gemmatimonadales; family Gemmatimonadaceae; genus Gemmatimonas; species Gemmatimonas sp. The sequence goes on from NZ_JANPLK010000001.1 coordinate 1,362, forward strand.
GAATTTCATCCCAGCCGATCATGCGTCGGCCGCGCGCGGTGAGGAAGGTGTCCATCTGTCGGATGAACCAACTCTGCATCTCGTGCTCATCCTTGAGACCGAGTGCTTTGATGCGGGCCTGAATCTGCGGATTCGCCTTCCACTGTGCCTTGCCCGCTTCGTCGCCACCGATGTGGATGTACGGGCCAGGGAACAGCGCCAGCACCTCGGTAAGCACGTCCTGCATGAAGGCGACGGTGCTGTCGGTGGGGTTGAGGATGAAATCACTTACGCCCCACACCTGCATCACGCCGGGGCTCGAGTCGGGGCGGCTGGAGAGTTGCGGATACGCGTGGATCGCCGCCTGGGCGTGCCCCGGCATTTCGATCTCCGGCACCACGGTGATCATGCGATCGGCGGCGTACGCCACGACTTCACGCACGTCGTCCTGCGTGTAGAAGCCACAGTGCCGCTTACCGTCGAAGTTGCTCGGCTTCGGATTCGTGATGTACGGACCGACCAGCGTCTGCTCCCGGCAGGAGCCAAGCTCAGTGAGCAGCGGATACTTCTTGATCTCGATGCGCCAGCCCTGATCTTCCGTAAGATGCCAGTGAAAGCGATTCATCTTGTGACGCGCCAGCAGATCGATGTACTTCTTGACGAACTCCTTCGACTCGAAATGCCTCGCGACATCGAGGTGCGACCCACGCCACGCGAAACGCGGCGCGTCTTCTACGTGCACCGCGGCGGCGCGCCACATGGTGTTGCCGAGCGGTGCCTCACGGTAGATCGCGGCAGGCAGCAGCTGCTTGAGCGTTTCAAGACCATAGAACGCGCCGGCCGGTGCGCTGGCTTTGATCACTACACCCGCGGGCGTCACATCGAGCGTGTACGCTTCGGGGCCGAGCGCCGGCGTGCGGATCAGTGCGATGCCACCGGCCACGGCGCTCCCTGCCGTGGCGCGACGGACGACCGTGAGATCGAAACCCGTGGGGTCCGCGACATCCCGTGCGAATCGGCGCGCGACGCCGGTGAACGCGGGGTCGGCGTGCACGACCGTGCGCGCCGTGAGCGTGAATGCGCCCGACTTCGGTGTCAGGACGACCGGTCGCGGAATGATCGCGTACGTACTGCTGTCGGCTGGCATCGCGCGGGCGGTGGCCGCTCCCGTGGTGGGAAGCGCGACGAGCGCGGCCAGGATCAGATGACGCATGTCGTTCCTTTGGCTAACGGGTGGCCAATGCCTGCACGACGTCACGGACAATCGTGGGATCGGTGGCGCGGGCGTGCACCTCACGCACGTGGCTCAGCTCAATAATGCGATGCACGTTCTCGGCGCGCACGTGGCCGCCGGCCAGCACGACGAGCTGATCGCCGGCCCGTGCTTGAAGCGCCTGCAGCGTCGCCGCGCCATCCAACGCCGTGCGGCCATGCCCCGACGTGAGGATGTAGTCGACATCGAGTCTCAACAGCTGCTCAAGCGTTTCCAGCGCGTCGGGTGTGCGATCAAACGCCCGGTGAAAGGCGACCTTCATCGGGCGGGCCAGCGTCACGAACGCGGCGAGCTGGCGGGTGTCGACCGTGAGGTCACTGTGGAGCGGCCCGAGCACGATGCCGTCCACGCCGAGCGTCTTCGCGGCCACGATGTCGTTGCACATCACGTCCATGTCGTCTTCGTCGTACAGAAAGCTGTTCGTGTGCGGGCGGATCATCACGTGCAGCGGGATCGTGATCTCATTCCGGCATCGCGCGATCAGTCCGAGCGACGGCGTCGTGCCGCCTTCGCCCGGACCACACAGTTCCACCCGACCGGCGCCGTACAGCTGTGCGGCGCGCGCCGTGCGCACGGAATCGCAGCACGCTTCCACCAACGTGGGCGGAGTCATACGCAGGCCTCAGTGTGCGGCAACCGCCGCGCGGTCCGCGCTGGCGGACGGACGGAAGAGAAAGAGAAATACCGCGAAAACGGCCACGGCTCCGATCGCAGCCGTTTGCCAGACTTGCAGCCAGTCGTGAGAGACCACGCCGGCCGTCTTGGTGGCGTACCGGTTCACCACGCTACCCGACACCGACGCACCGACGAAGTAACCCACGCCGTTCGTCACGAGATTGAGAAAGCCCTGCGCCGCGGCGCGCACCTTGGGGCCGGCTATGTCGTCGGTGTAGATCTGCCCCGCTACGAAGAAGAAGTCGTAGCATACGCCGTGAAGGAGAATGCCGGCGTAGATGAGCCACATACCGGCGCCCGCGTCGCCGCGGCTGAAGGCGAAGTAGCGCAGTCCCCACGCCAACATGCCGACCAGCATGATCCACTTGATCCCGAGCTTCCGCAACGCGAAGGGCAGGAGGAGCATGAAGCCCACTTCCGACGCTTGGCCGAAGGACATGATGCCGGCGGCGTTCGGCACGCCGATCTCGTTCATAAAGGGATTCGCGAACGCATAGTAGAACTGCAACGGGATGCACAGAAAGAACGAGCCGACCAGGAACACGACGAAGTCGCGACGCCCGAGCAGCTTCAGGGCATCGAGGCCGATGGCATCGCGCACGCTGAAGGGTGCACCGGCAGCGCGTGGGGGCGTATGCGGCAGCAGAAATGCGAAGAGTCCGAGGGCGACCGAGCCGGCCGCCGAGATCTGCATGGGCACCGCGAGCTTATCGGCGTGCAGGACGAAGCCAACGAGGAGGCCGGCAACGATCCACCCCACGGTGCCGAACACGCGGATAACGGGGAAGTCGGTCGTGGAATCCGTGACGTTGTGCAATGCAATCGAGTTGGTGAGCGACAGCGTCGGCATGTAGCACAACGCGTACGCCAGCAACAGCGGATAGAAACCGCTCCACTCAGATTGCTGCGACATCAGGTACATCAGCGCCGCGCCGACGAGATGCAGCACCGCCAACAGCTTCTCGCTCGGGAAAAACCGGTCGGCGATGATACCCATGAAGAACGGTGACACGATCGCCGCGATCGCCGTCGCGCCGTACGCCGCGCCGATCTGGGTGTCCGTGACGTGGAGCGTCTGACCGAGATACGTGCCCATGGTCACGAACCAGGACCCCCACACGAAATACTGGAGGAACATCATAATCGACAGGCGTCCCTTCGTTCCCATTACGGCAGCTCCCGGAGGCGGATGTTTCGGAATGCGATGCGGTGGCCGTCATCCTGCCCGGCGCTGCTGTCCCGCCTAGCGCGACCAAATTGTAGGTCCCATGCTGGATATGCGGAAGGTACGAGGCCAGCTTGAAGCATGGACCATTCCCCTGGATTTCTCGCCCACGTAGAGGGCCGTCGCCCGAACGTGCATGAAGTGTCGATTCCGGATACGCTCGCGACGCTGCAGGCCGACCGTGCCGCCGTGTTGATTGATGTTCGTGAAGACCGCGAATGGAACGCTGGACATGCGTCACAGGCAATCCATGTCGCGCGCGGCGTGATCGAGCGGGATATCGAGAAGCTCGTCCCCGATCCTGCGACGCCGTTGTACCTGTATTGCGGCGGTGGATTTCGCTCCATTCTGTCGGCCGACTCGCTGCAGCAGATGGGCTACACTAACGTGCACTCGGTCATCGGCGGCTGGCGCGGGTGGCAGGAGCAGGGCGCACCGGTCACGATGCCGGGTTCCGACACGCCGTAACGCGATTTCCGGTCGCCGTAGGCGCGGTCCCAGCACCGGCTGACCGCAGCGGCGCATCGCCGTGGCACCGGACATGCAAGTGTACGAGGGCAGCGCGGCGTAGTCGCGCGACGTCCCTACGTATCCTGTTTCGGAGCCATCATTATGTCACTACTTTGGACTGCTATCATCGGCCTTATCGCCGGCGCGCTTGCCAAGGCGATCATGCCCGGCCGTGATCCCGGCGGACTTATCATCACCATGGTCCTCGGCGTGGCCGGTGCGATGCTCGGCACGTTCCTCGGCCGTACGGTGGGTTGGTATCAGCCCGGCGAAGCGGCCGGATTGATCGCTGCGGTTGTGGGTGCCATCGTCCTGCTATTCATCTATCGTAGCATTGTCGGCCGGCGCTCCGTCAGCTGAGGCGTACGTGATGTCGATGTAGGCAGGGGATAAACGCGCCGACGCTGCACTGTGGATAGTTTCACACTGTCCACGGTGTGGACGCGCTGTTCCCGTATCCGCCTTCCATTGGAGTCTTGATATGCCCGGCACGCCTGACGTCGCCACCGACGCACAACGCTATCCCATCGGTCGCTTTCAGCGACAGGCGGCGTTCTCCGCCGAACAGCGTTCCGAACACATTGCACGGATCGCGGCGCAGCCCGCCAATTTGTCGGCGGCTATGAGCGGGCTGGGCGCGGATGACTACGCGGCGCCGTATCGTCCGGGCGGCTGGAGCGTACGGCAGCTCGTGCACCACATGGCCGACAGTCATGCCAATGCGTACATCCGCCTGAAGCTGGCGCTGACCGAGCAGGATCCGACAATCAAGCCGTACGATCAGGATGCCTGGGTCGCGCTCGCCGACAGCGAACTCGTGTCGCCGCTCGTGTCGCTCACGATGTTCACGGCGATCCATGAACGGCTCGTCGCGGTGCTCCAATCGCTGGAATCTGCCCAGTTCGCGCGCACGCTGGTGCATCCGGAAAACGGCCCGATGACGATTGACCAGTTGGTCGGGCTCTATGCGTGGCACGGCGATCACCATGTGCGGCACATCCAGCTTTTTCGCGAATCGCGCTAGGCGCGTCTCACGGCTGGCCTTCCACGATGCGTGCCCCTTCGCCTACAAGTGCGAGCCCGGCGGAGTTGGGGATGCCGAACATCGCGTAGATGAATCCGCGCGCGGGGGTGGTCAGCGTTTGCCACCCCGCGCCGGTAAATCGCAACACGGTGCCGCTATCGCCCGCCGCGTACACTTCGGTGGGGCCGCGCCCCCAGAGCGTGCGTAAGTCTCGTGTGGTCGGGGCGGTGAATTTTTCCCACGCCACGCCGTCATAGCGAAGCGCGGTGCCCGAGTCGCCTACCACGAAGACGTCGTTCGCGCTCGTGCCCCACACTGCGCGGAGTCGGTTGGTGGACGGCACGATCAACGACTGCCATCGGCCGCCGTCGAAGCGAAGCACCGTCCCGCCGTCGCCGACGGCGTACACATTCGCTGGATCGGTGCCCCAGACTCCGCGCAGGAACTGCTGTGTGCCACTTTGCTGTGGTGACCAGCCGGCGCCGTTCGAGCGCAGAATCGTGCCGCGTTCGCCCACGATCACGTGCTGCCCACCACCACTCCACACGGCACGCAACAGCCCCGTGGTCGGCGCGGTCTCTCGCGTCCACGCGCTCCCATCAAAGCGCAACACCGAGCCGGTGTCGCCCACGGCGACGATGTCCGACGGACCGTTGCCGCTGATGCCGTACAGATCGTTCACCGACGGCACCGCGTCCTGAAGCCACGAGGCTCCGACACGACGATACACCGCCCCACCCAAGCCCACCGCGAACATCGTGCTGTTCCCCGCGCCGTACACCGAGAGCAGGGCAGGATCGGAAAGCTCGGTCGTGGCGGTCGCGGTGGCGGCGGCTCCGCGCAACGTGACGACGGTGCCCCACCATCCCGCCAGTCGCAACGTCCCGTCACCGCGCGGCGCAATGGCCCGCAGGTTCTGCCCCGAGCCGATCGATAGCGCACGCCAGGTCAAACCGTCGAAGTGATACGTCGCCCCGCCATTGCCGACGGCATAGACGTCGTTGAACGCACGACCGCGCATCGCGAAGAGATTGGCGCGCCCCGGTGCCGGCATCGTGCTCCACTGCACGCCGTCGAAGCGAAGAATCGTGCCGAAGATCCCGACGGCGAACACGTTGCCCACACTCGTGCCCCACACGTCGAAGAGCGGATTCCCGTTTGGTGTCGTCATGCGCTGCCATGTGGTGCCGTTCGAGCGCAAAATCACACCGTTGTTGCCGACCACGAATACGTTCGTGCCGTTCGCTCCCCAGATACCCCAGAGATCTTCGGTCACCGGTGTGGGCTGCGGGCTCCACGCGGTCCCGTCAAAGTGCAGAATCGTGCCGCGATCACCGGCGATAAACACGTCGTTGGCGGCGAGTCCCCACACTTCGAGCAGCGTGGTCGTCGTGCCGCTCGACACCGGCGTGAAGCGCACGCCGTCGCCGTGGTACAGCACGCCACCGGCCCCGACGATCCAGAGATCGGTGGGCGACGAGCCCCACACGCCGGTCAACGTTTCGGTCGTGTTGAGCGAGATCACTTCCCACGGACCATTCGCCCGCGACCGCAGCATGATGCCGCCCTGACCGACGGCGTAACTGCTCCCGGCACCGTCGTCCCATAGGCCAAGTATAGTGACGTCGGAAACACCCGGACGCGCGATTCGCCACTGTGCGATGCCGGGTGCGGCGCCGCTCACGGCAACCTGCACCAGCGCGCTGATCGATCCCGACGTCGCGGTAATCCGGGCGATGCCCGGCGCGACGGCACGTATCCCCCCCGACGCATCGACCGTCGCGGTGGCGGGTGCATCACTGCGCCAGACGATCGGTGGGTTCGCGACGAGCTGTCCGGTGCTGTCGCGCGCGATCAGGTCGATGCTGCGCTGCTGTCCCGCTTGCAGGTTCAGCGATGCCGGTGATGCGATCAGGCTGCTGATCCGCGGTCCACCGGTTGGTGGCGTCACGGCCATCGGGCCGTCGTCGCGGCAAGCACCCAAGACGGGCCACGCCGCGCCGAGCGCGACCAGCACCATGCTGCGCTGCGCCGCGCGAATCAGCGTGCGGAAGACATCCGAGCAAGACAGGAAAGGCCCCATGGTACCGATGACGCTAGCCGCCCGCGCTATGCGGACGCAACGGCCAGTCCGTAGCTTTCACTAATCTCTCCGTGGTCCGTGATGCGCGCACGCCTGTCCTGTGGCTCTCTATGACTTTTGTCACACTGTTCCGCCGCTCGTCCCTCGTGTCGACACTGCTGGTCGGGGTCGGGGTGGGGGTCGGGCTCACCCCGTCGTCCCTCACGCACGCGCAGGGTGCACCATCGCGGCCAGCCGACCGATCGGCGGCACGATCGGCGCCGGCCGATCCCGACGTCTATCTGCTGCCGCTCATTGGCCGCGGGGCCGCGCTCAAGATCGGCGTGCCGGCCAACGTGTCGCGCCGTGCCGGCTACGACAATCAGCCGGCGTTCCAACGCGACTCGCGCGCGCTGTACTTCACATCGAACCGCGGCGACGGGCAGAGCGACATCTACCGCCATGACTTCAGTACGGGGCTCACCGCCCCGCTGCGCGCCACGAAGCCGGAGAGCGAGTACTCGGCCATGCCGACGTTCGATGGCAAATCGGTCACGGTCATTCGCGTGGAGGCCGACTCTACGCAACGGCTGGCCCAGTTCCCGGTAGATGGCTCGGCGCCGACGGTGCTCTTTCCGGCCATCAAGCCCGTCGGGTATTTCGCGCAAGCCGATGACAGCACATGGACCATGTTCGTGCTGGGCTCACCCGCCACGCTGCAGCTGGCGCGCACCGGCGCCGGGCGAGAACAGACCACCGGCGAGGTGATCGCGAGCAATGTGGGGCGGTCACTGCATCGCATTCCAGGTACCGCGCATGTGAGCTACGTGCAGAAGGGTGGGGCGTCGTGGTACGTGATGCGGCTCGACCCGGTCTCACGTCGGATCGATACGCTGATCGCGTTGCCGAAGGGCAGCGAAGATGTGGCCTGGGTGGACAGCGCCACGTTGGTCGTGGGCAGCGGTACGCAGCTGCTGCAGTGGCGTCGTGGCACCACGGCGTGGAAGTCGCTCGGCGATCTCGCGTTCGCGCATCTCGCAAACATTACGCGCCTGGCGGTGAGTCCGAATGGACAATGGCTCGCGCTCGTAGCCGAGCCGCAAGCGCGCACGGCGGCGCCGTCGGCGGCCGCCGCGAAGCTGCCGGTCGACCGCATCGATGCGGCGTCGGTGAAACGCAACATCGAAATTCTCGCCGCCGATTCGATGGAAGGACGCATGACCGGGTCTCGTGGCCAGGAGCGCGCCGCGATCTGGCTCGAGCGGCAGTATCGCGCGGCGGGGCTCACGCCGGCGGGAGACTCCGGCACGTTCCGCCAGCACATCCCGCTGCGTCTCGCGCAGGGACCAGCCAATGCGCCGGGGCGCACGCGTCCGGCCCCCGTCGCCTCGTGGGCGGCGTGGGATTCGATCCCCGCCGATGAGAGAATGCGCACGTCGAACGTCGCGGCCATGATCCGTGGCAGCGATCCGGTGCTGCGCGACGAAGTGGTGCTGGTGACCGCGCACTATGATCACATCGGGATCCGCGAGCCGGTCGATGGCGACTCGATCAACAACGGCGCCGACGACGATGCGTCGGGCAACGTGGCGCTCATCGAGATGGCGAAGGCGCTTATGAAGGGACCGCGCCCCAAGCGCACGATTCTGTTCATGTCGATCACCGGTGAAGAAGTGGGTGGGTTCGGCACCAGTTGGTACATCCGCCACCCGTTGTTGCCCCTCGAACAGACGGTAGTCGATCTCAACGTGGAGATGATCGCGCACGTTGACTCGCTCGCTGGCGGCTTCGGGAAAGCATGGCTCACCGGCTACGAGCGGTCTACGTTGGGGGACCTGCTGGCGGACAACGGCATCCCGCTCGTGCCGGATCCGCGGCCGGGCCAGAACTTCTTCTCACGCAGTGACAATGCGGCGTTTGCGCGCATCGGCATCCCCGCGCATTCGTTGTCATCGTACAACCTCGTGACTCCGTACCATTCTCCGAAGGATGAGGCATCGATCGTGAACGTCGAGCATATGGTGCAGGTGATCACCGCCACCACGAAGGCGGTGCGACTCTTGTCGGACGGTCCCTCGCCCACGTGGCATCCGGGCGGCCGCCCTGATGCACCCGCGCCGCGGCCTCCACGATGAAGACCGTTACGTGGTCGCTTTCGAGTATGGTCGCGGGCGCCGGCGTCGCGCTACTGGCGGCGTGCGGTGACGGTTCGTCCGGCGTGACGCCGCCCGCCGTACCCGTGGTCTCTCGCGTCGATGTGTCGGCCGCCACCACGGCGCTCACGCCGCAGCAGACCGTGCAGCTCTCCGCCGTGGCGCGGACCTCGAGCGGCACCGTGGTGGGCAGTGCGCAGCCAGTTTGGAGTTCGACGGCGCCGACGATCGCCACCGTGAACGCCTCCGGCCTCGTGACCGGCGTTGCGGCTGGTTCCGCCACGATTCGCGCCACCGTGGGATCGGTCAATGGCACGCTCGATGTCACGGTCACTTCAGGGGCTGGCGTGCTCGCGACGGTCGTGGTGAATGCGCAGGATCTCTCCATCCAGCTCGGCCAACTCACTCAGGCCACGGTGAGCGGTCGCGACGCGACGGGGGGAGCCGCCGCACTCGGTACGCGCACGGTCACCTGGAGCACCAGCAACGCATCGATCGCGACGATCAATTCGGCCGGCGTCGTCACGGGGGTCGGCGTGGGCACGGTCAGTGTGCAAGCGTCCGTCGCCGACGGCGCCGCGCCGAAGACCGCCACCGTGCCGTTGACCGTGACCGGCATCCCCAATGCACCAACGACCGCCGACGTGGTGATGCCGGGACTGCTCTTCAGCCCGACGGAAACGGTGGTGAAGCAGGGAGGAACGGTGCGTTTCGTCTTCCCCCCGTTGGCGCACAACGTGATCTGGGACCCGCGACTCGCCGGCTCTCCGGCCGACATCAACACCACCAGCAGTGTGACCGTGTCCCGCGCATTTCCCGCCGTCGGCGTGTTTCCGTTCAAGTGCACGCTGCACCCCGGCATGGACGGCACCGTCATCGTGAGTCCGTAACGCTGACACGATGCGGCACGATGCACAAAGGGCGCACCGCGGTGTCGGGTGCGCCCTTCGTATATCGTGCCGTGCGCACTGCTACGCTTTCGTGACGTTCCGGAAGCGCGGTGTGTAGTCGGGAAATACGACTGACAGATTGTTGTTGCCGAGCCGGTTCTGCACGATCTCGGCAAAGATGTCGCGATGGTCGAGCGTGACGCGGAGATCCTGTCCGTTTTCGAGATTCTCCCGCGCCAGTCCTGGCCAGCCGTTGGTGAGCACGCGGCCGCCATTGATCTTCTTGCCCATCGCGAACGCGACATTGCCGCGGCCGTGATCAGTGCCGCGATTGCCGTTCTCACGGGCGTTGCGGCCGAACTCGGAAACGATCATGACGGTTACGCCATACGGTGTGGTCCCCTGAATGACGTCGGCATGAAACGCGGCCAGCGCACTGGCGAGGTCGAACATGCGGTTATGCATGCCGCCGCCGTCCAGCGTGATGACCGGGCCCTGATTGGCGTGCGTGTCCCAACCACCGTTGAACGCGTGGATCGCCTCGATGCCCACATCCGCCTTGATGAGCGCAGCCGATGAGCGCAACGCCTGCCCGAATCCGCTGTTGGGGTACACCGCACCGTTCGCGGCCGCGTAGCCCGTAAAGTTGATCCGCTGCAGCAACGCGATGGTGTTGGTCGCGTCGAGCGCATTCGCCGCCACCGGATTGACCGTGCCAGCATGATTGGCGGCCAGCCACTGCGCACGATCCGTCGCCGTCGTGCCACTGCCACCGATCGTGAAGTTGGCAGGATTCGGAATGGGCAAGGTTTTCGGGCCCTCCGCCAACGTTCGCGGCAGGCCGGCGGTAAAGCTCATTCCGCGCAGCGGCGCGTTGGCCCGCATCGGCGTGCTGGTCGCCAGATGTCGGCCGAGCCAGCCCCCGCTGATACGTGCGTCGCGCGGCTTGCCCACTTCCATGTACCGTTGCGCATCGAAGTGCGAACGGGAATTGTCGACCGATCCCGTGGCGTGCGCCACCAGCAGGTCGCCGTTCGTGTACGCGGGCATCAACGGCGCCATGCCTGGCGAAAAACCGAAGAAGTTGTCGAGTGCGACCGCCTTCGGTCCGGTGCCCGCCGCATCAGGACGGGCGATCGCGATGTTCGGACGCCCCGTGTAGTAGTCGGGATCGCCGAACGGCACGACTAACGACAGACCATCGGTTCCACCGCTCAGGAACACCGAAACGATGATGTCGCGGCTGCCGTTGGACGTTTGCGCCAGCACGACTTTGGGCAGCCATGTGGGCAGCAACGCGCTCACGCCCACACCACCCGCCAACGTCAGGAAATCACGGCGCGCCAGCTGCTGATATTCCTGGCACCCACCTTCGGTCGATTCATCACTCATGCGGCGACTCGGCTCATGTGGAAAGAGGGCATCAGAACCACTGGTACTCCTGCGCGCTGCCGGCCAACGAAATGGTCTCGCGAACGCGGGCATCGCTGTAGGTACCGGCGCGCAGGTAGGTAAGCAGCTGCGTCCGGAGCGCCGGTGAGAGTTCCCCACCGAACATGCGGGTGGCAATCTGCGCCACGACGCCGTCTGCGGTGTCTGGCACGCGGAATGCCGCCGAATCCACTCGCGTCGTGGTCGCGCTGTTCTGCGTCGACAGATACTGCATGTACGACCAGCGTGTGATCACCAGGCCGCTCCACCAGTCCACGCGATCGGGATAGCCGTTCGGCTGTTCCCACATGAACACGGGCATGCCCATCTGATCGGCGCGCTGGCGGGCGGCGCGAATGTTTACCACCTCCGCACCCATGCCGCGCAACGACGAGACGGCAAGGTGGAACGGTCGCTTGTACTTGGCCGGCGCGGCCATGAGGTTCTTGCCCGACAGGATCGTGCGGATCATCGCCTTGATGTCGCCGCCGGTCGCGACATACGTCGCAGCGGTCGCGTCCACGACAGCCTGAGGCGGCTCGTATGCCAACAGCCAGCGTGCCATCTTGAGGGCGATGTACGCGGCCGTACTGGGGTGTTCCACCAGCATCTGAATCGCCGCCTCTCCTTCCGCCTTCATCTGCGTGTCCGTCGCGGTCGCCAGCATGGCTGGGAACGAGCGACCCAGGAACGTCTTCGCGTTGCGATCGTGAAAATTGCGATTGAACGCAAACGTGCCGGCGCCCGCGGTGGTCCATCCCGTAAGAATCCGCGACAGCTCCGCGACGTCGGTCTGCGAGTAACCGCCATCCACGCCCAGTGTATGGAGCTCCATGATCTCGCGGGCGTAGTTCTGGTTCGGCGTCGGAGTACGACTCAGGTTCTGGTCGAGATACCGAAGCATCGCGGCGCTTTGCGATGTCGCGCGCAACAGCTCGGGAAACGTCCCCAGCGCATTCGCACGGATCACATCACGGTCGTCGACCAGCTTGAGGTAGCCGACTTTGTTGAGACTGATCGTGAAGTGGTCGGTCCAGAATTCCACCATCCGCTCGCGGAGCTGTGCCTTCGAAAACGCGGCGCGATACCACGTCGCGTCGGCCAGCTGATTGTTGACCTCATTCCCATCCTGGGTCGCCAGCATCGCCAGCGGCATCTGCGTCATCGGCAGTCGCGATGCCACGAGCGTCTCAATGGCACTGTCGTCGATGACCGACGCCCGGAGCTGATAGTCGAGGTAGCCGGCGTATCCCAGCTGACGGGCGAGGACCACTTCCGACGGACTGACCCCCATCGTGATGCGCCGCACCAGGCGGAGCACCGGGTCGCTCCACGCCGCCGAGGGATCGGGAGCGTTGCTCGTCGGTTGACCGTTGGGAAAGGGGCCGGCGCCACGGCTCTTCGGGCGTTGGGCTTCGAGCGTCTGCGACGCAGCCAGTCCGACCGCCGCCGACGCGCCAAGCGCAAAGAAGCGTCGGCGAGAGGAACGAGGCTCGTCGAGCGTAACGGGTTCGCTCACAGGTTCCGGATGATCAGCGTTCGTCGACATGTCGGTCTTCGGAAGGGGCGACTGGGAGGAAACGGCTGCCGAGCCGCGTACGTGCACGTGAGCCAGACTGAATGCTCGGGATTCGCGGCGCCGCTGTCAATGCAAATTCCGGCTGAGACTGCATCCCGTTTGTACCGACTGCAGCCAATGTGCGACACCGGGCCCAGAATGTGACGGTCAGAAGCTGCTGGCGTTAATCCCGTAGATCGCCTGGAGTAGTGCCAGGGCCACGAATCCCACCACCCCGCCGAAGCCCAGAATCATGATCGGCTCGATCAACGCCACGGCGCTCGTGATCACCCGCTGCACCTGGTCCGCGGCCGCCGTCGCGGCGCGGCGGGCCAACGGAGCCAGCGCGCCGCCCTGCTCACCGGCTTCGAGCAGCCGCGTCGCGAGCGGCGTGAGCGAGCCGGCCAGCGCCAGCGAGACTGAGCCACCATCACGCACCGCAGTTTCCGCACCAGCCAACCGCTCCGACAGCGCCTCGTTCCCCACGGTCCCGCGCGCCAGCGCCATCGCGCGCAGCAGCGGCACCCCCGATTCGAGCGCCACTGCCAACGTGCTGAGGTAGCCGGCCGCCGCCTGCTCGCGCTCGAAGCGACCCACCAACGGCCAGCGCAGACGGGCGGCGTGCCAGCGTCGCCGCCGTGCGGCATCTTGCAGCGCCTGACGCACCGCGGTGCCCGCGAGAAGCACCGCCACCACTGCCAGCCACCCGAAGCGCGAGAGCAGGGCACTGAGGCCGATCAGCAGCCGGGTGCTGGCTGGTACCGCTCCGCCCGCGCCGGCAATCAGATCGGCGAAGCGCGGCACCACCACCACCAGAATGACCAGGGTGCCCACCGTTGACGCCAGCGCCAACAGTGTGGGGTAGACCAGTGCGGCACGCACACGGGCACGCAGCTGACTCCGCGCCTCGAGATCATCGGCGAGCCGGGCAAACGTGGCCGCCATGTTGCCCGAAGCCTCGGCCGCGGCCAGAAGCGGGGCGTAGGCGCGCGGAAGCGCCTCGGTGCGACCCGAAGCCTCGGAAAGTGATTCGCCGCGTGTGACGGCCGCCTGGAGCCCGGCAAAGATCTGTTGCCATCGTGCGTCCGTCTCGCCGCTTGCCGCGAACGCCAGCGCGCGCTCCAGCGGGACGCCCGCCTCCAGCAAGGTGGCGACCGACCGCGTCAGGATCGCCAGCGACTCGCCGCCGTCGGTGGTCCAGCGTGACACCCGATCGAACACGCCGGCCGCCGTCGGCGAGACGGTCGACGCAGCGGACGACGCGGCGGACGACGCGGCGGACGACGCCCCGGCCGTCGGCTCGAGATCGATCACCCACAACGCGCGCCGGCGGAGCAGGTCAACGGCCTCCGCCGCCGAGACCGCCTCGAGCTCACCGCGCGACATCGCCCCCTGCGCATCGGCTGCCTGATAGCGCCACCGGGTCGTTCCCGCTGATGCGGCCGGGCGCTCGCTCACGCGTCGTCGTCCTCGCTCACCATGCGCACCACTTCGTCGATCGTGGTCTCGCCCGCGACCACACACCGCCAGCCATCTTCGCGCAACGACGGCACGCCACGCGCACGGACCATGGCCCGCAACGCCACGAGCGACGCGCCCTGCGTGAACGCACTGCGCAGCGCGTCGTCAAGCACGAGCAACTCGGCAATCGCGACGCGGCCGCGATACCCGGTACCGGCGCACGACGCGCACCCGGCGCCGGCACGGAGCTCCGTAATCGGTACGCGCGCTTCCGCGACGCGAACCTGCTCGTGCGGCGTCAGCGCGCGCCACACTCCGCACTGCGTGCACACGCGACGCACCAGCCGCTGCGCCAGCACGCCCTGCAGGGTCGCACTCAACAAGTACGGCGGCACGCCCATTTCCTGCAATCGCGCCAACGCCGCCGTGGCATCGGTGGTGTGCACGGTGCTCAGCACCAAGTGGCCCGTGAGCGCGGCCTGCACGGCGATGTCGGCCGTTTCTGCATCGCGCATTTCGCCGACCAGAATCACGTCGGGGTCGTGTCGGAGTATCGCCCGCAGCGCATTCGGAAAGCCGAAACCCGTGCGCGCGTTCACCGGCAACTGCACGATGCCGTCGAGTCGATACTCCACCGGGTCTTCCACCGTGACCACCTTCACGCCGGGCGTGCTGCGCTCACGGAGCGCGGCGTATAGCGTCGTGGTCTTGCCCGAGCCCGTCGGACCGCTCACCAGCAGCAGGCCCGACGCACGCTGCAGCAGCGCGCGCCATCGCGTCAGTGCGTCGGCGCTGAAGCCCAGCGACTCGAGCGACGATGGCTGCTCGGCATGGCCGCCATCGAGCAGTCGCAACACCACGCTCTCACCATGCAGCGCGGGTAACGTAGACACACGCACGTCGAGCTCACGATCGCCAACTCGCACGCGGGCGCGGCCGTCCTGCGGCAGACGCCGTTCGGCGATATCGAGACCGGCCAGCACCTTGAGCCGCGAGATCACCGCCGAGCGGAACTCGGTGTCCAACTGCTGCGCGTCGCGCAACACGCCGTCGAGGCGCATACGCACCCGCAGCCCGTCGGGGCGCGATTCCACATGCACATCGCTGGCACCGGCACGCGACGCCTCGGCCAGCATCGCGTTCACCACCTGAATGACCGGCTCGCGCGAGGCGAGTGCGCGCAGATCGTCCAATGATTCCGTGAGCTCGCCACGCAGGAGATCGCCGCCACTCATTCCCGTGTTCGAGGCGTGCAGCGCCTCGCGCGGCACCGAGAGGATCGCGGCGCGAATGTCTCCGGCGCCGTGCGGCACGACCCGCACCTCGGCGCTGAAGGCGCGCTCTAGCGCATCCTGCACGATGGGCGCCATCACGCCGTCGGCGGCAACCACGAGTGTGTCGCCGTCGAGTTCGAGCGGCAATACGGCATGCTCTTCCAGCCACCGCGCCGGCAGGCGCGCCGCCAGTACACCGGCTGCCGCCGCCCGCAGGTCACGGGCATCCCCGCTGTGGCGGGCATCCCCGCTCATGCGGGCGGCTTCCGGGTGAGCGGCGTGCCGTCGAGCGCGCCCGGCGAACGGTCTTCCAAGCGCATCTTCACGCGTTCGCGGATCGCATCGGCATCGGCGTCGGAGCGCACGAGATATGGCGTCACGAAGATCGCCAGCTCCGTGCGCTGCCGCGTGGTGGATTGCCGCTTGAACAGCGCGCCGAAAAACGGGATGTCCTTGAGCAGCGGAATCCCCTGCTCGAGCGTCTGGCGCGTCTCGCCGATCAGGCCGGCGATCACCACCGTCTGGCCGTCACGAAGAATCGCCCGCGTCGACGCCTCGCGCGTGGAAATCACCGGCGCGCTCTGCGCCGCGGCGACGGTCTGCGAGGTGAGTGAACTCACTTCCTGTAGCAGCTGCACCGAGATGTAGCCGTCGTCGTTGATCGTCGGAATGATCGACAGCTTCGTGCCGACATCCTGATACTGAATCGCGCGGTCGATCGAGATGTCGTTGCCGAGTCGCGTCGACGCCACGAACGGCACCTTGCTGCCCACCAGGATCGACGCTTCGCGGTTGTTGGCGGCGATGATCTCCGGCGTGGACAGGACCCGCACATCACTGGTAGAAGCGATCGTGCGGAGCATCGCGCGGACCCCGGTGCCATCCAGTCGCACCAACCGTAGCAGCGCCGACGTCGATCCGGTGTCGGGAATCTCGGGGTTGCCGAACTGCGCCTGCACATCCCCGCCGCGGTTCACGGCCGACCAGTCGACACCGAACTCCGATCCGCGCCCCAGCGCGATCTCCGCCACGGTGACTTCGAACAAGACCTGCGACGGACGCGTGTCGAGCGCGTCGATCGTTTCACGCAACAACGGATAGTTCGGCGGCGCCGTCCGGATGACCAGCGCATTCGTAGGCGCGTTGGCCACGATGGTGGTGCGCCCCACCAGCAGTCCCGAGGCCGAGTCGCGTGGCGTGCCTGCCGACGTGACGTTGTTCTGCGGCGTCATGCCATTCGCGCTGCTCATGCCCCCCGAATTCCGTGACCGGAACGTCTCGGCCTCGCGGGCGCGGAACGAATCGAGCGCGCGCGACAGCGACCGGTCGGCCAACGAACCGCCGCCGCTGTTCGCCACTTGCGCGCCATACAACTGACCCAAGGCACCCGCGAGATCGTCGGCGGAGGCATACTTGAGATTCACCACATACGTGCGAAGCCCCGATTCACCGGCCGGTGCGGCGTCGAGCGTGCGGAGCAACTCGAGATAGCGCGCCACGTTGGCGCCGCGATCGGTGATCAGCAGGGCATTCGATCGCGTGACCGTCTCGATGCGCGCCCCTTTGCCCATCAACGCCCGCAGCGCGTCGGCCCCCTCGTCGGCGCGAATGGATTGCAGCGGCACGAGCTGTGTCACCAATCCCAGCGGCGGCGGATCGGGAAACGCGAATCCGGTGCGCAGCGATCCGGTGGCCGGCGCCTTCGCCGTGGGCAGTACCTGCGCCACCGTGCCACTCGGCACCAGCATCAGCTCGTGCGATTCCAACAGCGACTCGAGAATACGTTCGAGCTCCGCGGTGTTCAGCGGCGTCGGCGTGGCGAACGTGACGCGTACATCGGGAATGTCACTCATCAACACCGTGCGGCCCAGCATCGTGGCCAGCGTCCGAATCACGTCGGCGAGCTTCGCGTTCGCGAAATCGAGCGTGTTGGTGCGCGACGTGGACATCGGCGTCTGCGCCTGCAGCGCGTGGCTGTTGAGCGACAACGCGACTGGGCCAAGCAATACGCCGAGCGCAGCGCAGCGCCAGCGACGTGGAAGCGGTAGGACGATCACGGCACGTTCTCGCTGGAATCCGACACGACGCGGGACAGGCGCAGAGTGCGCGTCCCGCTGGAACTTGAAATCACGACGCGATCACCGGTGATACGCCGCACGCGTACACCGCCGAACGATTCTCCCTCACCAAGCAGACGTGGCGGATCAGCCGACGTACGCAGTTGCAGCAACGCCCGCTGGGTACCACCAACCGACACGATGCCGAACAGTATGGGTCCGTCGTCGAGGTCCGACGGGCCGAACGCGTTGACTCCCGGCTCAGACAGCGGGGCTGCTGGCGCGGGCTCCGATCCCGGGGCCACAAAGCGCGCCCGTGGCTCCTGCCGGCTCGCACTGAACGCGTTGGTGCGGACGATCGCGCGGGCGAGGGAATCGACCGCCGCTTGCATCGCGGCCGTCTGGCCCATCGAGTTCTCGGCGGGTCCGCCGGTGGTGCGGGCGACGCGCAGCGTCACTGGTGCCACGGTTGGTGATACGGGCAACAGCAGCAGCACCAACGCGATCGCGGCGCACGCCGTCGAGCACACGTCCAGCGCCTGATACCCGCGCCATCGGGTCGCCGTACTCATTCCATCACCATCGGTGCGCGTACACCCAACGTGACGCGCAGTACGTCCGGCGCGCCGCGCAGCGCGGGATTGATCTGTACGGTGAGGCGCTCGACCGCCGTGATGCGCGGTGCGCTGGTGAGCTGGGCCAGCAAGGCAGCCAGTCCGTGAATGTCGCCGTAGGCCGACAGCGTGGCCGTCAGATCGCCCTCGCTCGTGAGATCGGGACTGACATCGACCCGATCGACCACGAGTCCACTGGCGTCGGCCGCACCTTGCAGCAACGTCTGCAGCGCGCTCGCTCCCAGCGCACTGGACCGCGCGTGTATCACGCGCCGTGCGCCACCGGCCAGTCGCCCTTCCGCGAACGCGGCGGCCGCTTCCAGTTCACTCGCCTGCAGTTGCAGGCTTTTCAGGTGCGCGACCTGCTCCCGGGCGCGATCGAGCTGAATCTCCCGTTCCCGCCACCGCGTCACAGCGGGAACCGCACCGTAGGTGACCAGCAGCGACAGCGCGAGCACGAGGATGCCGCCGATCACGACACGACGCTCCCGCGACAGGGCTGGTGCGATCGTCACTGGCCACCTCGCGTCGGTGCCGGCGAGCCCGTCGTGTGGAAGACGATCGAGAACGAGCTGCGCGAGCGACCGTTCTCGAGATAACGCGTGCTCGGGGCGGCCGCGCGCACGCCGACGAGTTGCGCATCGGCATCGAGGAGCGGCACCAAGGCCGCGGCGTCGGTCGCGCTGCCGTCGATACGCCACTCGGTGCCATTCCACTCGAGTCGCTGCATGAAGGCATCGCGGGGCAGGAGTGCACCCAGCCGCGCCAGTACCGCTGGTGGTGCGTCGCCCAGCGCGGCGCGACGATCCGCGACGGCGATCGCTGCCTGTTCGCCCTGCGCGCGCTGCAGTCGCTCCTGCGCGGCGCGCGCGCTGGCGGTGGTCCGCTCCAGCGTCTGCGCCTCCTGCTGGAGTGCGTGCAGCTGCCGTTCGCGCCAACGATCGACGCTCCACCCCAAGAGCAGCAATGCCCCCGCAGCCATGGCGGCCGATTGCCACCAGCGCCGCGCGCGTTGCCGATGCCGGCGCTCGCGCATATCCGCATCGAGCAGCTGCAGATCGAGTGCACCGGTCGATGCCCGCCACGCGCCCCCCGACAGTTCGGCAATCGTAAGCGTTCGCTCGGCCGCCTCACGACTCGCACGCCGACGACGGGCACGTTGCACGCGCCCCTCGCGAATCGTGAGCTGTCCGGTCGATCCCGCACCGGCGTCCACTGCCCATTCGCCGTCGAGCCCGTTCAGGACGGCCGCCGTCGCCACGGTCACCACCGCGCGCACTGGACTCCACGCCGAAAGCGCCTCGAGCCACGACGCCAACAGCGCGCTCGACATCGCAAACGCGACGCTGCCGTCACTAGCCACCGCCGCCGACTCCCGCAGGGCGAAGTAGCGATCGCTGTCACGCTGCAGCATGCGCACGCGCACGTCGTTCGGGACCGGCGGCAGCTGCGGCTCGGCGATCTCTAAAAACGCGAGACCGACGATGATAACCAGCGACGCGGGGGCCCCGAACTCCGCGCGCAGTGCCTCCACCATCGGCCCCGGTGCCTCGGGACGCCACGCCACGCGCGTCGCTGTCGCCCCGTCACGGGGCAGCGCGGACACGAACGCGCCATCCAGGAGCAGGCACAAGGGGCGGCTCATCGATCCTGCTCCCGCCACCGCACGAGTCGCAGCTCGGCGCCGTTCACGTCGAAGACCGCCTGAATCTCGCGGGTGAGCACGTGATCGCGGCGCCAACCGCGCGAGACCACCAACAATCGTGACGGACGATCCACCAGCGCACCCGCGGCCGCCGCGAGCACGCGACGCGAGGCCGTGCGGCGATTCACGCGGCCGTCACCATCGACCGTGAGATCGGCGGCGAGTGCGTCGAGCCACGCCGCCTGCATGCCGGGCACCGTGAGCAGTTCGTCGAGCGACGTGAACGGTTGCATGGCGCGCAGGGTCTCCTCGCGCCCGAGCAGCGCCACGGCCACGGAATCGCGTTGACGGCGCTGTTGCATCGCCTCGCGGTTCGCGTTCGTCGTCTGAACCGCATCGCCGCGCACGTGCGCCTCGATCGCGTCGGCCACCCGGCGGGCGTCGCTGGGCGGCGCCACCGTCTCCAACAGTTGCTGGAGGCCGTCTGCACCCGCCGTGTTCACGTCGAGACGTGCACTGACATCGATCACCGCCGTCGCGAAGATACCGTCGCCCACGGTGTCCTGCACCGGAGCACCACCATCAGCCGTGAGCGCGTCGAAGACACCGTCGACCCGCGCCGAGTCCGTACCGGCTTCACGAAGACTCGATTCGAGGCGTGCGCGCATCGCCAGGACACCGCTCTCCGCCATCGCGCGGGCCGTGATCTGCGAACGCCGATTGTCGACGACCGACGCGGCGCGTCGCGCGTGGCTGCTGGCGATGGCGGTCACGCTGGCCAGCACGGCAATGGTGACAAGCGCGACCACCAGCGCGGCGCCGCGTCGCGCTCGATGCACTCGTGCGGTCGTCATGAACGCGGCCGATCCAACGGCGCCAGCACCACGCGCAGCGGCATGGCGCTCCGGTCAGATTCGTGGTTCCACGTGAGTTCGATGGCGCGAGGACGGTCCTGCGCAATCGGCCAGTCGGCGCGCCACGTGGGTGACGACATGGCGGTGCCATGTTCGAGCACGCGCACGTCCAACCGCGTGACCGGCGACAGCGTCGCGACGAGCGGTGACGCGCCGATATCACGCCCCGTCGGCGTCGCGCGCACCTCGAGGGTTGAATCGCGCAGGGCGACCTCGACCTGCCACACGGCGCCGGTGCCATACGGCTCACGAACGCCGGTGGAGAGAAAACGGAGCGACGGCGCACCGTTCGCGCGATCCACCACCAGCAGCGGCGCATCGACCTGTTCGGTCAGCGGCGCGTGACGCAACATGTCGGTCAGGAGCGCCCGCACGCGACTGTCGGCTTCGGTGCGCACCTCATGTGTCTGAATGCGCGCGGCCGTATGGCAGGCGGCCGACAACGCCATGCCGGCCGTCGTGAGCGCGAGGCCCGTCACCGTGATCGCCACGATCACTTCAAGCAGGGTGAAGCCGCTGCGCGAGCGACTCTGCGCCCGCATCACGGCGCACGCTCCACGAGTCGCGTGAGCCGGAAGGTCGCCCCTCCCGCCATCGGCACCTCGACCTCGAGCCGATCCAATCCGTCGCGCCACGGACGGCGCGCGACGCGCGTGCCGCTCGAGGGCAGACCTCCGCTGCTCACCGTCGCCAGTTCGGCCTCCGCCTGCGCCACGGCCTGTGTCCACGCCACGCTTCGCTGCTGCAAGGCGGCCGCTCCGCGGGTCGCATCAAGGCAGACGACGGCAGTGACCGCCAGCAGCAGGCTGGCGATGATCGACTCGAGCAACGTCACGGCGTCGCCCCCGTGGGAGAGGCGCCGGGAGCGGCGATGGAGAGAAATCGGCAGCCGAGCATATCGAACGATACGCCGGAAGCCGCATGGCCGGTGGCTGCGATGTCGCCACCAGGGCGACAGGTCCCAAGGGCGTCGACTCGTAGCGACACGGGCGCCGTGGGTGCGGCGATCCGCCCCGTCTCGAGCACGTCGGTGCCCTCGCGGGCCGCTAGCACCCAGGCGCCATCGGCGTCCACGCGCAAGCGCAATTCCTCGCCGCGGCGGATGGCTGCACGCCGCGCCGTCTGCGTCAGGCCGTCGAGCGCGCTCTCACCGGTGGCGCGCGGCGACCGCCACGCCAACGGCACAATGGCGGTGGTGATCGCGAGAATCACGAGCACCACCAGGAGTTCGAGCAATGTCAAACCCGCTCGGGGATGGGGCAGGAGGGCACGCACAGTGCCTCAATCTCGGAGGCGATCGGGGGAAGTCAACAAAAACCACCTCCCCCGGGCGCGTTCCGTCACTTCTTGATCAACGGCTTGACGGCATCAGGGATGTCGAACGCCGTCGCCGGCGCGCCGTTGATCACGACGTTCGTGATCGTCATGAGCAACTTGTTGGCACCCATGTTCACTTCGGTCTTGGTCGGGAACTTCACGCCGCCGAACTCCTTGTAGTCGGAGAGCGTCGACGACACCTGCATCGTCCCCATCTGCGACTCCTGCACCGTTTCGGCGCCCACGATCAGCCCCGTCGCCACGGAGAAGTATTGCGTCGTCTCGCGCCCTGAATCCTTGCGGACGAGCTTGAGCTTATAGCTCTTCTCGCCGTTGAAATCGGCGACGCCCAGATTCTCCATCTTCGAGAAGCGGTCCGCCGGGTAGAGCATGTTGCCGTAGAAGTCCGCGCCTTCCAGCGTCT
Organism: Gemmatimonas sp.; assembly: GCF_031426495.1. NCBI lineage: Bacteria > Pseudomonadati > Gemmatimonadota > Gemmatimonadia > Gemmatimonadales > Gemmatimonadaceae > Gemmatimonas > Gemmatimonas sp. The sequence goes on from NZ_JANPLK010000001.1 coordinate 23,848, forward strand.
GGGCGAGTTCCTTGTCGCTCAGCAGCCGCGGGCCCTGCATCGGATTCGCATCCCATGCTATGACACCGTCGGTGCCCTGCAGCATCTCGCCGACACCGGGGATCGTGCTCTTCGTGGCCATCTTGTTCGGCGCGGCCTGATACGCCTCCACATCGGCCGTCAGCCCCATCGCCGGCACCTTCATGGTGGACGTCTGCTTGAGCGACGTGATCTTCATGATCGCATCCTTGCCGCCGATCGCGGTCACGTACTTCGCGAGCACCTCGGCGGCCGACGGCGTGGCCTGCGCAGAGAGCGAGGCCGATGACAACACCAGCGTCGCCGCAGCGACCGCAAACGAGCGTAAAGCCTTCATGTGCAACATCTCCAAACGAGGGAGGTGAATAGCGAACTGGTTGAGTCCAACGCGAGCGACATCGCCGTACTCCATACTTCGTACCCCATACTCCATACTCCGTACCCCCTACTCCCTACTCCGCCGTTACCGCCTACCCTTCTGCACGACCGCCCACGCGATCGCCGCATCCAGCGCCGGATCGCGACCCTGCAACAAGGCCTGACGCGTGAGCGGAACCACCCGGTCGGGCGTCACGCCCGCCCCCTCCAGCGGCTTGCCGAACGGATTCACAAAGTCGGCGATCGCGTGATACAAGATATCGCCGTTGGGCAGCCGCTCGGGCACCGACGGCAGCGCTTGTCCCGACGTTTGTACCCCGAACACCTGCGCGCGGCCGAGCGCCTGCATGCCGCCCGCAAAGATCTCTGTCGTGCTGATGGAGAGTTCGTCCACCACGATCGCGAGGGGGCCGGCGTACGGCGAGACGCCCTGCGATCGCGTGTTCACCCGGCGCGGGTTGGCTACGAACTTGAGCGTAGCCCCCCGCTGGATCATCGTGCCGATCGTCCGCGTGCTGTCGAAGAAGTGGCCGGCAATGCCCATCGACATGCCACCCACACCGCCGAAGTTCCCGCGGATATCCAGCACGATGGCGTCGGCATCGCGCAAGGCATCCACCGCCGCATCGAACTGGGGCGACAGGATCGGCATCCAGATGTTGAACCGGATGATGCCGACCGTCTTGCCGGCCGACGTGACCCGATCGAACGACAGCTGGGCGTTCATGGCGGGCAGATTTCCGAACTTGGCGACGACGCCTGGCTCCGGCGCCCGCGCCACGCGTATCGTCCGGTCGCGTCCGCGCTCGTCGGCGAATACCACCGTCGCGCTGTCGCCCACGGCGCCGGCGAGTGCCTGCGTGGCAATGGCGTACGCCGTGAGGGCCTCACGCCGCGCGTCAGGCTCCTTGGGCATCCGCGATAGTCGCGCGGACATCGGGCACCCATTCACCGATTGCACCCGCCAGCCGGTCTGGACGCCGGCTCGGGCCGCCGGTCCGTCGCGATCGATCTGCGCCATCACGATGCTGCCGTCGAGGTAACGCACCTCCGCGCCGATCGATCCGCTGCGGTCGGGAGCGGGCGCCCCGCCGGAGCCAGTTCCGGAGCCAGTCCCGGTCGCGTCGGCGATCTCACGCGGAATGATCGAGAAGTGGGACTGCTTCAGGCGCGCCACCATATCGGACAGCACCGCCCGTAACTCGCCGGTCGTCGTGGCTGCCGCCGCCTTGGGGCGCAGTTCAGCCCGAAGCGCCGCCCAGTTCACGCCGTTGTAGGTCGTGTCCCAGTGTGTGCGCCCGATAATGCTCCAGGCGCTATCAAAGGTCACGAGCGGATCGGACACCGGAGACGAGGCCAATGATGTCGAAACGGCTCCCGCCACTGGGCCGCAGGCCGCCGGCATGGGAATACGTGTCGTCGAACTCGCTACCGACCCGCCTGGCGCGGGACTTTGCATGGCAGGCGCGACCGTACCCCGGCATGCCCCGAGCAGTGCGGCGGCCATCAGGAGCAGCGGCACGTCGCGCCGGAGGGGCGGGAGTAGGCGATCGAAAGCGATGAGTCGCACAGTCTCGGGAACAGGGTGGTCAGGCACTCTGGACGAATACGACCAGAGGTGAGCGGCGTTTCATGAAAATGAGTTTTCTGAAAGTGGGAATGCGACCGCAGGCACACGAAATCGTGACGAACCAACATCCGGCGTCCCGCGGCCTCGCCGGGGAGCGGTGTAGCACATTACCATGAACGGTTGTGCGGTCACTCTATGTTCGCGCCTCATACAATACCATGTCTACTCGTCTCCACGCGTTGCACGCGGCCGGGCAGTCGCCCTGGCTTGACTATATCGATCGGGCCATGCTGTCCAACGGCGATCTGTCGCGACGTATCCGCGAAGACGCCCTCACCGGGCAGACGTCCAACCCGACGATTTTCGAGAAGGCGCTCGCGGAAGGCGCCGCATACGATGCGCAGCTGGCCACGCTCGACGGGTCCCGCTCGGATCGCGAGGCCTTCGAACTGGTCGCCACGACCGACGTGCGCGACGCCTGCGACGCCTTCCGCGTCGTGTACGAGCACACCGACGCCATCGACGGCTATGTGTCGCTTGAGGTCTCTCCGGATCTGGCGCGCGACTCCCATGGCACCGTCGCCGAGGCCCGACGTCTCTGGCAGATCGTCGATCGGCCCAATCTGATGATCAAGGTGCCCGGCACACCCGAGGGCGCCGAAGCCATCCGGCAGCTCATCGCCGACGGCATCAACGTCAATGTCACGCTGCTCTTCTCGATCGACGCGCACGCCCGCGTCATCGAAGCTTTCATTGCCGGTCTCGAAGACCGTGCCACGGCCGGCCAGCCGGTCGCGCGCATCGCGTCGGTCGCCAGCTTCTTCATCAGCCGCGTCGACTCCGCGATCGACAAGCAGCTCACCGCCATGGCCGCCGCGAATCCGTCCGCCGCCGAAACGCTCAACGGGCTGCAGGGTCGCGCCGCGATCGCCAACGCCAAGCTCGCGTACCGGCTGTTCACGGCCAGCTTCGCCAGTGCTCGCTGGGCCGCGCTCGCCGCGCAGGGCGCGCAGGTGCAGCGTCCGCTGTGGGCCAGCACCAGCACCAAGAACCCGGCCTACCGCGACGTGATCTACGTCGAGGAATTGATCGGCACCAACACCGTGAACACGCTGCCGCCGGCCACGCTCGAAGCGTTCCGCGATCATGGGGACGTGCGCGCCTCCGTCACCGAGAACGTCGCGGATGCCGAGCGTGTGTTGTCGGCGCTGGAGTCGCAGGGCGTGTCGGTGCAAGCGGTGACCGATACGCTGCTGGCAGAAGGGCTGGCCTCGTTCGAGCATTCCTTCGTCACGCTGTTGTCCGGCTTGAATCGTAAGCGCGCCGCGCTCGCGAACATTGCGTCCTCCACCGGAGCACCCGCTGTTGCCAGCCTCTGATGATGTCCTGACCATCCCGCGCACGGGACCTGAGCGCGCTGCCGCGACGACGTCCGAAGGGTCTGCTCCGTCGGCGTTCCGACGCGTGCACGTGCCGCGCACGAAGATCGTCGGTACGCTCGGACCGGCCAGCAATTCGGCCGAGGGCGTGCGGGCGCTGATCGAGGCGGGTCTCGATGTCGCACGTATCAACTTCTCGCACGGCACGCACGAGCAGCATGCACGAACAATCGCGACGGTGCGCGAAGTCGCCGAGCAGCTCGGCCGTCCCGTCGCGATTCTCGGCGACTTGCAGGGCCCGCGTATTCGCATCGGTGTCCTTCCCGAGAAGCGTGAGCTCGAACCCGGTACGTCGGTCGTCTTGGTGCCTGAAGAGATCGCCGCTGGCGACGAAATCCCGATCACGTACGCTGATCTTTGCCACGACGTGTCGCCGGGGAATCGCGTGTTGATCAACGACGGCCTTTTCGAGCTCGTCGTCACCAAGGTCGAAGCGCCGCGCGTCACGGCCACGGTGGTCCACGGCGGATTGCTGTCCAGCAACAAGGGGATGAACCTCCCCGGCATCGCCGTGTCGGCCCCGTCGCTCACCGAGAAGGATCGTGCCGATCTCACGTTCGCGGTGGAGCACGAGCTCGACGCCGTCGCGCTCAGCTTCGTGCGCAAGGCGCAGGACATCGAGGAACTCCGTGAGCTGATCCCGAAGTCGATGCTCATCTGCGCGAAGATCGAGAAGGACATCGCGCTGCAGAACATCGAAGAGATCATGAAGGCTACCGACGCCGTTATGGTGGCGCGCGGCGATCTCGGCGTGGAACTGCCGTACGAGCAGGTGCCGAATGCGCAGAAGGACATCATCGCGCTCGCCAATCGCATGGGCCGTCCCGTCATCACGGCCACGCAGATGCTCGAGTCGATGATCGACAATCCGCGCCCCACGCGCGCCGAAGCCAGCGACGTCGCCAACGCGATTCTCGACGGCACCGATGCCGTGATGCTCTCCGCCGAAACGGCGGCGGGGCACTACCCGCGCCTCGCGGTCGAAGCGATGCGCCGCATCATCACCGAAATCGAGACCCACCCGCGTCCCGGGATCGCCAATCGCGCCGACCGTCGCACCACCAGCGGCGTGAATACCGAAGAAGCCATTGCTGCCGCGACCGTCGCCGCCGTGCGCATGCTCGAATCGCCGCTGGTGGTCGTCTTTACGAAGAGTGGTTTCACGGCGCGCATCGTGTCGTCGCACCGTCCCAGTGTGCCCATCCTGGCGCTCACTGATGAGCCGCGGGTCTGCCGCCAGCTGTCGCTGGTGTGGGGCGTCGTGCCGCGCCTGGTGCCCACCGCACGCGGGTATGATCACATGGTGGCCATGGCGTTGCGGGAGGCCCTCGACATGGGTCTCGTCACGAAGGGTGATCGCGTATTGGTCACCGCTGGCGTGCCGTTCGACGTACCGGGCACCACCAACTTGCTCAAGGTCGAAACGGTGTGATCCGGCGTTCCGACGTCTCGCACGGGTGCCGTTGCTGAACGCATCAGTGAGCACATCCGCGCGCCTCACCTTTCTGGGAACCGGCACAAGTTTCGGTGTGCCGCAGATCGGCTGCGTCTGCGCGGTATGTCGCTCCACCGATCCGCGCGACAAGCGCACCCGGTGCGGTGCCGTGATCGAGACCGCGAGCGGTACGCGACTGCTTATCGATACCCCGCCCGAGTTGCGCCTGCAGCTCGTGGCGGCCGGTATCGGCGACATCGATGCCGTGTTGTACACGCATGAGCATGCGGATCACATTCACGGCATCGACGACCTGCGCGCCTTTACCATCCGTCGCGCCACGTCGCTGCCGTTGTACGGCGAAGCAGCCACCCTGCACACGTTGCGCGAGCGCTTTCCGTACATCATGGACGAGCAATTTCGTCCGTTGCCCGGCACGACCCGCCCGGAAGGCACGTTGATGCCGATTCAGGCAGGCGTGCCGTTCACGGTGAAGGATACCGACGTCCTTCCGATCGCGGTGCCGCACGGACGGGCCTCGGTGGTCGGGTACCGCGTCGGCGACATCGCGTACATCACCGACGCCAAGCTGCTGCCCGACACCGCGCGCGCCGCACTCGTTGGCGTGCGCGTGCTGGTGCTCAACGCCCTGTTGCGCCATCCGCATCCTACGCATCTCTCGATCGCCGAGGCCGTGGCGGTGGCGCAGGAGATCGGCGCTGAGCGCACCCTGCTGACGCACCTTACGCACGACAACGCGCACGCCGCGCTTGCCGCCGAGTTGCCTGCTGGTGTCGAGCCCGCGTACGACGGTCTGGTCGTGACCTGTTCATAAGTCCGTCGCACGCTTCGTTCGTTTCGTTGTAGCTCTCACGCGTTGTCGGAGTGACTTGCCATGTCGTTGTCGCTTGATTTCACGAACATGATGGGTGCGGCGCTGCCGCACGGCGCCGGTATCACCGCCGCGCAGCTCACCGACGCGGCCGGTGCGTTTGCCAAGGCGCACGCGCGCGTGCACGCGATGCAGGCCGAACTCGGCTTCCTCACGCTCCCGGTGAACGACGCGCTGCGCGACGCTACGCTGGCCGCGGCCGAGCATGCCCGCGGCCGGTTCGACGACGTATTGCTGCTGGGTATCGGCGGCTCGGCGCTCGGTCCGATCGCGCTGCGTACCGCGCTGCGCCCGCCGGCGTGGAATACGCTGAGCACCGAGGCGCGTGGTGGCCATCCCCGCCTGCACGTGCTCGACAATGTCGACCCGGCCACCATCGCGGCCACGCTCGCCCGGCTCGAGCTGTCTCGCACACTGGTGCTGGTGATCTCGAAGTCCGGCGGGACGGTGGAAACGATGGCGCAGTATCTCATCGTGCGGGACGCGTTGGCGCGCGCGGTGGGAGAGGAGGCGGCGCGTCAGCACCTCATCTTCATCACCGATCCCGAGGTCGGCGCGCTCCGCAAGATCGCGCGCGCCGAGGGCATCACGACACTCGAGGTGCCGCCAAACGTGGGTGGCCGCTTCTCGGTGCTGTCGCCCGTCGGTATGCTGCCGGCGGCGCTGATCGGGATCGATGTCAAGGCGCTCCTCGCTGGTGCGGCCGACGTCATGACGCGCGCCGCGAGCGCCGATCTCGCCACGAATCTGCCCGGCACCTTCGCCGTGCTGCAGCACATCGCTGACACCGCTCACGGACGGTCGGTGCAGGTGCTCATGCCGTACGCCGACCCGCTGCGCGACCTCGCCCTCTGGTTCGTGCAGCTCTGGGCCGAGTCCCTCGGGAAGCTGCGCAGCGATGGCACGCCGGTCGGGCCGACCCCGCTGCCGGCCGTCGGCGCCACCGATCAGCACTCCCAGGTGCAGCTCTTCATGGAAGGGCCGCTCGACAAGACGGTCACCTTCATCACGGTGAAGGGGCGCGAGCAGGAAGGACCGATCCCGGCGCGCCATGCGGACATTCCCGAGTTGAGCTACCTCGCTGGACACACGCTGGGTGAGCTCATTGACATCGAGCAGCGCGCCACGGCCGGTGCGCTCGCGGCGCGTGGCCGGCTTAACGCCACGCTCGCCATCGACACGGTCGACGCGTTTCACCTCGGTGCGCTCATGCAGACCTTCGCACTCGCCACTGCCTACGCCGGCGTACTGTACGACGTGAACGCCTTCAACCAGCCAGGCGTGGAGCTGGGTAAGAACTTCGCCTACGCCATGCTCGGCCGCGCTGGCAGCGAGCAGGCGCGCGCCGAATGGGACGCCCTGCCCAAGCCGGATCCACGCTTTCGCGTGTGATCCATTGCCCGACCACGCAGCGACGCGCGACGCCAACCGGCCTGAAGGGGAATTCCGGACTTGCCGCACCCGTCCCCGGAGTGGGAACTTTCACTGACAGACGCGGCGGGCTCCGGTAGGCCGGAGTCGTCGCTCATTCACCCTGACCCGCTCCGGCTCGCGCTGGGCAGGATTCACCACACGAATGTCCGATACCACGAAGCCCACGACGTCCTTGTTTGGCGGTGCCGTTACGGTGGACGGAGGGCGCGTTCAGCTGCATGACGCTGCCGTCCTCACCTCCGCGCACATGGATGCGCTGGTTCATCAGGCTGTCTTCGGGAACGAAGGCGAGCGCACCTTCGCCCGCTGGCTCGTGTGGGAGCTGGGTCAGACGGTCGGTGTTCGTGCCGCGTCGATCCACGAGCTGTACCTCGCGCGTGGAGCAGGCAAATGCAGCGGTTTCACCGTGCCCGCGATGAACATCCGCGCGCTCACGTACGACACGACCCGCGCCGTCTTCCGCACCGCCAACACGCTCAAGGCCGGCGCATTCATTCTCGAGATTGCGCGCTCCGAGATCGCCTACACCGAGCAGCGCCCCGACGAGTATGTGTCGGTGATTCTCGCCGCCGCATTGCGTGAAGGCTATCGCGGACCGGTGTTCATTCAGGGTGACCACTTCCAGGTCAACCACAAGAAGTTCGCGGTCGATCCGATCACGGAAGTCAACGCAGTCAAGGCGCTCGTGACCGAAGCGGTCGCGGCCGGCTTCTACAACATCGACGTCGACACCTCAACGTTGGTCGACCTCTCCAAGGAGACCCTCGCGGAGCAACAGCGGCTCAACTACGAAGTGTGCGTGGATATCACCCGCTTCGTGCGCGCAGCGGAACCGGCCGGCGTCACGATTTCCATTGGCGGAGAAATCGGGGAGGTTGGCACCGAGAATAGCACACCAGCCGAGCTCGAAGCGTTCATGGATGGCTTCAACGCCACGCTCGAGTCGCAGACGCCGGGTACGGCTGGGCTCTCCAAGATCTCGGTACAGTCGGGCACGTCGCATGGTGGTATCGTGCTCGCCGACGGGTCGATCGCCGACGTGGCTCTCGATTTCGACACGCTCGAGAAGCTCTCGAAGGTCGGTCGTGATCGGTATGGCATGGCGGGTGCAGTACAGCACGGCGCGTCCACGCTGCCAGACGCCGCGTTCAGCAACTTCCCGCGGCTCGAGACAGCGGAAATCCATCTCGCGACGAACTTTCAGACCATGATGTTCGATCACATCCCGGCCGCACTGCGGGCCGATATGTATGCGTGGCTGGACACGAACGCGAAGGACGAACGCAAGGCGACCGATACCGACGAGCAGTTCTACTACAAGGCGCGCAAGAAGGCGATCGGACCGTTCAAGAAGCAGTTGTGGGCATTACCCGCCGATGTGCGTGGCACACTCGGCGCGGCGTACGACAAGAAGTTCACATTCCTGTTCGAACAGCTCGGCATTGCCGGAACGCGTGCGATCGTCGAGCAGTTCGTGACGATACCTGAGCAGCATCGCCCGTTTCCGACGGGAGCCAGCACCATCGTGGCCGCCCCGGACGACGCGGATCTTTCGGACTGAGTTGTCAGTATGGTGTCGTACGTGGGGCGCGTCGGAACGGCGCGACGCCCACGCTCGATCCGCAACTCATCACTGCGTGTGAGGTGTGATATGGCCCGGTACGACGAGTACGACGATGATCGCGTGGTCGTGATCGAACGTGAGAATGGCACGAATGGCATCGGTACCTTTCTGCTCGGTCTTGCGATCGGGGCGGGGGCCGCGCTGCTGTTCGCGCCGGCCAGTGGTGCCGAAACGCGGCAGCGCCTGCAGGACGAGGCGCGACGTGCCGGACGCAAGGTGAAGGACATGACTGATGAGTTCGGCGAAAAGGTGGCCGATTCCGTCGAGAAGACCCGCTTCCAGTTTGACGAACAGGTGGGCCGCGCACGCGATGCCGTGAGTTCACGGGTGCAGGCGGTCGGTGATGCCGTATCGGCCGGACGCGACGCGGCGGCGCAAGCGCGTAGCGAGCTCGAACGTGCCGTGGCCGACAGCAAGCGCGCGTATGCCGACAGCCGCCGCGCGTACCGGGATCATGGTCGTCGACATGGGCCGGACGACACCGCCGCGCCCGACGATATGGTCTCGAGCTCCGGGGAGGAGTCCGCTGGCGCTCCGAGCGAAGGCTGAAAGCTGGTGGGACATTGTCCGACGCGTCTGGAATCAGGGCGCTGAGGACAATGTGCTGTTTCTGGCGGGCGGGCTGGCCTTCAATGTCCTGCTCGCCCTTCTGCCGTTCGTGCTATTGCTGATCTCCGGTCTCTCCTTCCTTCTCGGGAGCGAGACCACCGAAGCCGCCAACACCGTGACGGCGCTCGTCGATCGCCTGCTCCCCAGCGGGGCGAACGCCGCCGGTGAACTGCTGCGGGGCGTCGTGGCCGACGTGCTCAATACGCGCGGAGCGGTCACGGCGTACTCCGCCATCGGCTTTGCGTGGTTCTCCACGCGCCTCTTCGGTTCACTACGCAGCGTCCTCGCGCTGATCTTCGACGGCACCGATCGCGGGATCGTCGCCGGCAAGGTCTTCGACTTCGTCGCTACGATTATCGCGACGGTCGCGATTGTGGTCTACGTCGTAATCTCCACGTACGTCGATCTCGCCACGACGCGCGGTCTGGCGCTCTTGCAGGAAACGGGACTGCGCGCCGAGGCGATGGGCTTCGTGGGCTATCTGCTTGGTCGGCTGATGGCGCTTACGGTCGTCTTCGTGCTCTTCTACGCCATGTATCGCGGACTGCCACGTCGTCGCCCCAGCATGCGCACGGCGGCGGTCGGCGCACTCACCGCCTCCATCCTGTTCGAGATCGCACGACACCTCTTCGTGCTTTTTGTCGCGCGCTTCGATCCGAGTTCGCTGTACACGGGCACGATTGCCGCCATCGTCGCGATTGTCTTTTGGACATATTACGGTGCGCTGTTGTTTCTGATCGGCGGCGAAGTCGCGCAGGCGTTCGACCTGCGGCGAAACGAGCTCGCGGCCCTGCAGCAGGCTGAGGACGCAGCGCGCGCCGCTGCCGCCGCCACGCCGACACGCGCCAAACCGAACAAACGTCCTCCCACCAAACGTCCGTGACCCAATTCGCCGCTCCGTTGCTCGATGTGCGCAGTGATACCGTGACCCGGCCTACCGCCGCGATGCGACGCGCGATGGCCGACGCGGAAGTCGGTGACGATGTGCTCGACGGTGATCCCACCACACGCCGGCTCGAAGCCGTGGTGGCCGAACGGCTTGGCAAAGAGCGCGCGCTGTTCTTCCCGAGCGGCTCGATGGCCAACCAAGCCGCCATCTGGGTGCAGAGCACGCCGGGCACTGAGATTCTCCTCGACGCGGAGGCACACATCATCCACTCGGAGGTCGCCGCGACCGCCGCGCTGTGCGGCGTGCAGGTGCGCCCGTTGCGCGGATCGGCGCTGGTGTTTCGGGCCGCCGATCTGGCGGCAGGAATGCGTTCGCCGTCCAGTGATGGCATCGAGCCCTCGATGGTGTGTCTCGAGAACACGCACAATGGGGCTGGTGGCGTCGTGACGACGCGCGACGAATTGCACGCCCTCACCTCGGTCGCGCGCCGCTTCCACCTCGCGGTGCACCTCGACGGCGCACGCCTGTGGAACGCGGCCGCCGCCACCGGGACAGCACTCGCCGACTTCGCCGCCTGTGCCGACACCGTCATGGTGTCGTTCTCCAAAGGACTTGGCGCCCCGGTCGGGGCGTGCCTTGCCGGTCCGGCTGACCTCATCACGCGTGCCCATCGCGCCCGAAAACGCTTTGGTGGCGGCATGCGTCAGAGCGGCATCCTCGCGGCCGGCGCGCTGTACGGGCTCGAGCACCATCTCGACCGGTTGGCTGAGGACCATGAATCGGCGAAATATCTCGCGCATCTCGTCGACGGCGCCGGCGGGGCCAAGGTCGTTATGCCGGACACCAACATCGTCATGATCGACTTGCCCAGCCCCCGCGCCGATCAGGTTATCGCGCAGGCGGCCGCGCTCGGCGTGCGGATCTACAAGTGGCACGACACGAGGGTGCGCGCGGTGACCCACCTCGATGCGCCGATCGGGCTCATCGCCGAGCACGGACCGAAGATCGCGCAGGCGCTCTCGGAGGCCTTGGCGTAGCGGCGCTTCGTAGATAACAAAAAAGCGCACGGGAGGTCCGCTCTTTCGAGCGAATCCTCCCGTGCGCAGTGCTCCGGGCCTGACGAAGCGACGCCAGACTCCACGTGCCGCTGCTACCTTCGGGGTCCTGACGGATTTGGCGGGCTGTCGCCCTCCGGGACCCGGAGCAACTGGAAGTTAACCAGCCGCGGGGTGAAGTGGTACCCGCTCCTCCGCCGTGTAGATTGGACGCATGTCGCTCGCTCTCGCCCGCAAATACCGCCCCCGGAACTTCGCGACCGTGGCGGTACAGTCACATGTCGCCAACACGCTGAAGGGTGCCATCGCCAGTGGGCGAGTCGCGCACGGCTATTTGCTGTGCGGTCCCCGGGGGACCGGCAAGACCACGCTGGCCCGGGTGCTGGCCATGGCGCTCAACTGTGAGGAGCTCGCCGATGCCCGACGGATGAGCGGGACGGCCGCCGCCACTGAGTTCAGCGAAGCGATGGCCGCCGCCGGTGAACCGTGCGGCCGCTGCACCAGCTGTCAGCGTATCTGGAGTGGCAGCGCGTCGCTCGACGTCGTGGAAATCGACGCCGCGTCGAATGGTGGTGTGGCCGATGCCCGCGAACTGCGCGAACGTGCCATGTATGCGCCATCCGGTGATGACCGCTACAAGGTCTACATCATCGACGAAGCGCACATGCTGTCCCGCGATGCGTGGAACGCGCTGCTCAAGGTGCTCGAGGAACCGCCCCCGCGCGTGGTGTTTGTGTTCGCCACGACCGAAGCGCAGAAGGTGCTTCCGACGGTGATCTCGCGACTGCAGCGTTTCGATCTGAAGCGCATCGGCCCGGCCGAGATCCGTGAACGGCTGGCCGCGGTGCTCACCGAAGAGGGGGTGCGTTTCGAGCCCGATGCCTTGGGCATGATCGCCGGCGCGGCAGATGGTGGCCTGCGCGATGCGTTGTCGCTCACCGATCAGGTGCTGTCGCTCGGAGAGACGGCCGAGGTCACGGCGGAGCGCGTGCGCACGGCGTTGGGGCTCGTGCCCGAAGAGGAGTACCTGTTGCTGCTCGACATCATTGCCCAGCGTCGGGCCGTTGATGTGTTCGGCGCGGTGCAGCGACAGGCGGACGGCGGGGTTGATCTCATGCTGTTGCTGGCCGGCATCGGCCGCATGTTGCGGGCGCAACTCACGATCGCGCTCGGGGGCGTGCCGCCCGAGCTTTCGGAGCGCATGCGCGTGGCGCTCAACGAGCGAAAGGGACAAGTCTCCGCCGGCGACCTGTTGCGCATGCTGCACGCCCTGCTCGAGATCGAGCCGATGTATCGGCGCAGTGGCCAGCCGCAGCTGTTGCTCGAAACGTTGCTCGTCCGCTTCGCCTTGCTCGATCGCACGGTGGAACTCGAAGAGGTGATCAAGGGCTTCGGCGCCGGTGGTCACGACGATCCACCGCCGCGTCGTGTCGCGCATGAGCCGCGCGTCGCCTCGGCGCATGCGATCCCGCCCACGCCGCCGCCGGCCGTTGCGCCCGCGATCCCACAGGCGCCGCCGGCGTTTGTGGCATCGCCCTTGGTGGCGCCGCCGCGCTCGGCCACGCAGCAGGTGGCGGAAGCCGCCGCCGCGGTGCAAATGGCCGAGCAGCGCCCAACGCCGAAGGCCGCCGCCTCGGTACCACGGGTCGGCCCGCCGCCCTCGGTTGAGCAGCTCAAGGCGCGCTGGCAGAGTGTGAGTGACGCCATCAAAACGGCGGGACGCGGCATGCTGGCACAAGCCGTCGCGCGGTTGGTCCCCGCCTCCGTCTCGGCTCACGGCAGCGTAGCGCTCACCTACGATCCGGCCGACGATACCTTCGCCCGCGCCGCCGACGGCGCCCGCCCGGATATTCTCGCCGCGCTCCAAGCGTGCTTTGACGGTGTCACCGGGGTAACAGTGGTGTCCTCCGTGCATGCCGGCGCCCAGGCGCAGGCCCAGTCCCGCGCACCTCGCGATACGACGATACGATTGACCGCCCACGACGTGCAGCAGCAACGCACCGAGCAGCTCTCGTCGAAAGACCCGCTGCTCGAAGCCGCCGTGCGCGCCCTCGACCTCGAATTACTCGACTAACGCTTTTAAGGAACAGTCATGGATTTGTTCAAGATGATGGGCCAGTTCAAGGACATGCAGTCGCGCATGCAGACCATGCAGGACGAGATGTCGCAGCGCACCTTCTCGGCCCTGGCCGGCGGCGGCATGGTGGCGGCCGATGTGGACGGCAAGATGCAGCTCAAGCGCATCAAGCTCGATCCGACGGTCGTGAACGGCCATGACATCGAGATGCTCGAAGATCTCATTGTCGTCGCCGTCGCGGAGGCGCAGAAGAAGGCGGCCGAAGCCATGCAGATGGAGCTCAGTAAAGTCACCGGCGGCATCGATCTGCCGTTCAAGCTGCCGTTTTGATCGCCCCCCGTTGAGCGTCATCGACGATCTCACGAGTGAGCTGGCGCGGCTCCCCGGTATCGGCCGGAAGACCGCGCTCCGTCTCACCTATCACCTGCTGCGGCAGCCACACTCGCAGAGTCGTCGGCTCGCCGAGGCGCTCGTGCAGCTCACCGAGCGGGTGCGGGCCTGCGACCGGTGCCACAACCTCACCGAGTCGCCGCTGTGCGCACTCTGTGCCGATCCGCGGCGCGACCCGGCCATCGTCTGCGTGGTCGAGGAAGCGTCCGACATCGCCTCGATCGAGCGGGCGGGCGAGTTTCGCGGACTCTATCACGTGCTGGGTGGGCGCCTGTCGCCCCTGGATGGCGTCGGGCCTGACGATCTGGCCATCGGCGACCTCCTCGCCCGGATCGAACCCGAAGGGGTCAAGGAGGTCATTCTGGCTACGAATCCATCGCTCGAAGGCGAAGCGACCGCATTGTACGTCCAACGGCAGCTGCTGCCACGAGGTGTGCGTATTACCCGTATCGCCCGCGGTCTGCCCGTCGGCGGCGATCTCGAATATGCCGATGGCGTGACGATCGCTCAGGCCCTGTCCGCCCGTCGGGAGATGCTCTGATGCGGCGCCAGGACGCGAGGTGGAGCCTGGTCGGCATGCTCGCCACCGGGCTCGTGACCGGACTTGCCGTTGGCCTCATGGGCTGGAGCGCGCACCAGCATCGGCACCGTCGGTCCCTCTTTCACCCAGACGCCACGAGCCGTCTGGCGGCGCTCGGTTACCTTCGGGCGCATCCAAGCGTTGATAGTGCGCGGCTCCTTCGTGACTATCTGCAGTGGGAACCGCTTCCGTTGCTGCGTCGCAAGGCCCGAGGGGTTCTGCGGCGCACGGAACGGCTATTACGTTCGTAATGGACCCGCATGCCGGCCACGTGACGCTGGCCTGCGGAACCTGATCCCTTCGACCCACCGTTCATGTCTGTCGGCGCCGCCACCTGGTCGTTCACCGAGGACGACTTCGGGGCCATCACCATTACGCTGCAGCGGTTCCTCTACGACGCAAAGGCGCGTTGCGCCCTCCTCGTGGACCGGAGCGGACAGCTGGTCGCCACGGTCGGCGAGCCGCCAAACTTCGACGCGACCGCCTTCGCGACGCTTACGGCGGCCGATTTCAGTGCCAACGACCAGTTGGCGCGGCTGATCGGCGAAAGCGACTTCAACGTCCTGTTCCATCAGGGCGAGAAGGAGTCGATGTATCTCGCCGATATCGCACGACGCGTCATCCTCGTCGTGCTCTTCGACAATCGCACCACGCTCGGTCTCGTCCGGCTGCGTATGAAGTCGGCCGTCGACGAGCTCACGAAGACGTTCGAAGGCGTCTTCTCCCGCGGCGGGTCCGCATCCACGCCGCCGCCGGGATTCCTGGCCGGCGCCGAGGATGAGATCGATCGGCTTTTTCAGTAAGGGGCCGTAATCGATGTCGATGATCAACTATGCGTCCCGAGAGATCAACTGCAAGATCGTGTTTTACGGTCCGGGGCTCGGTGGGAAGACGACCAATCTCGAGTATGTCTATGGCAAGGTGTCGCCGAATACCCGCGGCAAGCTGATCTCGCTGGCCACGGAAACCGAACGCACCCTGTTTTTTGATTTCCTGCCGGTCGATCTGGGCACGATTCGCGGCTTCCGGACGCGATTTCATTTGTACACCGTGCCCGGTCAGGTCTATTACAATGCCAGCCGCAAGCTCATCTTGAAGGGCGTGGATGGTGTGGTGTTCGTGGCCGACTCACAGGTGGAGCGCGCCGAGGCCAACCTCGAGTCCATGCAGAACCTGTATGACAACATGGCGGCGTATGGCTACGATCTTACGCGCATGCCGTTCGTGATTCAGTACAACAAGCGTGATCTGCCGAATGCGGCGCCGCTCGCGGAGCTGCAGGCCATGCTCAATCCAGGCTGGGAAGTGACCGACCCGACGCGCATGCGCGCAGTGGCGGATCCCTTCAAGCCGGGCGAGCTTCTGGTTAGCCAGTTGCCGACCGGTGAGTGGGTGGAGCGCGTTCCGACCTTCGAAGCCGTCGCCGTCACGGGCGACGGCGTGTTCGACACCCTGAAAGCCGTTTCCAAGCTGGTGCTCAAAACGCTCGCATAACCGCGGGCGCGGCGGGCACCGGTCCTCCCGCCTCTCGATACTCCTGTGAACCTTCCGAACGCAATCACGCTGGGCCGCATCGCCCTGACGCCGCTGATTGCGTGGTTGCCGTTCACCACGTCGTGGACCGCTCGCCTCATCGCGTTCCTGCTGTTCACGATTGCCGCCGTCACCGACTACTGGGACGGCCATCTCGCCCGGTCGCGCAATCTCGTCACCGACCTCGGACGTCTGCTCGATCCGCTGGCCGATAAGCTGCTCCTCGTGGCCACGCTGATTCCGATGTATTGGCTGCAGAAGCACTACACGCTGCTGGTGCCCGACGGCACGATGCCGCAACCCACGCCGCTGCTGTTTCAAACGCCGTTCGGCGCCGTCTCCCTGCCGCTGTGGATCGTGATCGTCGTGCTCGGGCGCGAAGCCTTCATGACCGTGTTCCGGCAGGTCGCCGCGCATCGGGGTCTGGTCATTGCCGCGATTGGCCCCGCCAAATGGAAAACGACGTTTCAGAGTATTTGGCTGGGCGCCGCGTACTTCTGGTTTTTCGCGGCCACGTTGGCGACGCGGCGGGGCTGGGAAGGGGACGGCGCGTGGCAGGCGTTCGCGTACTTCAATGGGTTCGTCGGCGTCACCAGCATGATCGGCGCGGTGGTGCTGACGCTGTGGAGCCTGTGGCTGTACCTGCGCCGCTACGGCAAGCAGGTCGCGCGGCTGGCCTGAGGGCAGCCAGGCTCATGGGTGCCGTTCGTGTAACGGCGCGCTGGGGCACGGCGACCTGAGCCGTACATCCGAGGTGACAGCGCCACACAAGGTGTGACTCGGGAACCACACAAAGTTGCTCTCGGCAATTGAGCCGCTCCGCTGGTAGGAGGGCGGGGGACAAGGCGTATTCCATCACAGATATGGTATTTCAATTGCTGAAGAATGCTTCACCTGGCCTATGTGGCGACCCGTATTGGTCGCGTACGACACGCCGACAGTCGTCCGTGTCAATTGGTCCTGACCCCTCCACGGAAAACCGAATGAAGAAAGTGTTGTTCACCGCCGCGATGATCGCGGTCGCCGCGTCGAATGTCGGCGCGCAAACGCCTGTCACCGCCATTGATGGCTCTCAGGGTTGGGCGCCGGTCAACCGATTCGGCAGCGCTGAAGCAGTGCGAGGCTCGCAAACGATCGACGGGGCGTATAATCGCGGAACCAATCCTGGATCGCTCCACTTTTCGGGGGCGGCCGATGTTTCCGGCGGCCTTCGCAATCGCGTTGCGCTCCTGAATCCCACGGGCTTTGGGTTGTTGGCCAATCTGGAGTCAGTTGGTTTTGATTGGTATCGAAGTGCCGCTTCTACAACTGGCGCAATCCAATCCCCCGCACTCCGGCTTTTCGTGTCGTCCGGAGAGCGTAACGCGACGCTCAGCGAACTGATTTGGGAGTGGGCGTATAACGGAACCGGGGATGCCCCGACAGGCGCTTGGCAGACCGTGTCGAATTCGCTCGCGACAGGCACCTGGTGGCGGTTTTCGGGCGGGCAGCAATCCTGTTCTGTGAACAATGACCAGCAGCTCTATACCGCGCTCGGAAACTGGAGCAACTGTCTCGGCGCAGGGGCTGTTGTGTACGGCATCAGTGTGGGGCTTGGATCGCTTCCGGATGCGGGTAGCTTCGACGGTGCGGTCGATCTTCCAACGCTCAAGTTCGCGCAGCAGAGCGCGACATCATGGGACTTCGGAACTTCCTCCACCGTTGTCCCCGAGCCGTCCACCTACGCCCTCATGGCCGCCGGCCTCGCCGGCCTCTTCGCCGTCCAGCGTCGTCGGCGCCAGTCGGTCTGACCCGCACCACGCGGTCGTAGAGCAGTCCCGCGGCGCCGGTCGAGCTCAGCTCACCGGCGCCGTTGTCATTAGTGGTATTGTTCCTCCATGAACATCGAAATCGTCACGATCGGCGACGAGCTCCTGCTCGGCTTCACGATCGACACGAACGCCGCGCATCTCGCGCGAGAATTGGCGGCCCTGGGGGTGCGGATCGTGCGCCGCGCCACGTGCGGCGATGATGCCGATTCCATCGCCACCGCCGTGCGCGAAGCGCTCGAGCGCACCGGCGCGGTGATCACCACCGGCGGGCTCGGCCCCACCGCCGACGACATGACGAAGCCGGCCATCGCCTCGATCTTCGGGCGCGGCATGGTCATGGACGCCGCGATTCTCTCCAGCCTCGAAGAACGGTGGCTCAAGCGCTTCGGCCACGAGCTGCCCGCCAGCAACCGCCAGCAGGCCATGGTACCGGAAGCCTGCACGATTCTCCCCAATCGTCATGGCTCCGCCCCCGGCATCTGGCTGGAAGACGCGCAGCAGCAATGGGTCGCCATGCTCCCGGGCGTGCCCCGCGAAATGCGCGGGATGCTGGCCGACACGGTCATCCCCCATCTGCGCGACCGGCTGCCCACTGGTGGCCCGGTGATCCGTGCGCGCACGCTCCGCACCGCGAACATCGCCGAGTCGGCGCTGGCCGATAAGCTCGGTGACTTGGCCCGCGGCGTGAACGGGCTCTCGCTGGCCTACCTCCCCGGCAACGACGGGGTCGACCTACGCCTCACGTCGTATACGCTGCCGGCCCGCGAAACCGAAGCGGCGCTCACCGCGGCCGCGCTGCTCGTGCGCGAGAGGGTGGGTCGCTTCATCTACGGCGAAGGCGATGATGATCTGGCCATGCTCATGCTCACCGAGTGCGCGACACGCGGCGCCACGCTCGCGGTGGCGGAAAGCTGCACCGGCGGAATGCTGGGGATGCGGTTGACCGCCGTCCCGGGCTCCAGCAGGGTCGTGCAAGGCGGAACGATCGCGTATGCGAATGCGGTCAAGGTCCGCGAGCTCGGGGTCGCACAGGGCGATCTGGACGAACACGGCGCCGTCAGTGAACCGGTGGCGCGCGCGATGGCCACCGGGGCGCGTCTCCGCTTCGGTACCAACATCGGCATTGGCATCACCGGCATTGCCGGCCCCGACGGCGGCACTCCCGAGAAGCCGGTGGGTACCGTCTGGGTGGCGATCGACCTCGATGGCGAGGTCCGTGCAGTACGGGCCATCCTGCCCGGGGACCGTTCGGAAATCCGGTATCGGGCAGCCCAGTTGGCGCTCGATCGCTTGCGTCGCGCGTTCGAACGCGACCCGGATCCCGTCGCATGGACGGCCCGGGGCTGACGCTCGTACCCTTCCGTCCTTTTCTTTCAGCATGGCGCCACGCGACGCCATGCAAACTTTACGTTGACGATTCCCGTACGCACATCATGACCGACCCGATGTCTGACGCTCCGGTGGACAACATGGATCCGATGGAAACGCAGGAAACCGCTACCGTGCAGCCACCGATCGAAGACGGTGACGACCTGCAGCAGGCGCAGCGCGAACTCGACTCGCAGAAGGACAAGTATCTGCGTCTCGCCGCCGAGTACGACAACTTCCGTCGTCGTGCCGTAAAGGAACGGCAGGAAGCGGGCTGGCGCGCCCAGGGGGAACTGGTGCGCGGCCTGCTCGACGGCCTCGATGATATCACGCGCTTCGCCGCCGTCGATCCGGCCACGGTCGATGCGAAGTCGGTGATCGACGGCATGCAGCTGGTCGAGAAGAAGCTGTTCAAGTCCCTTTCCGGGCACGGCTTCGAAGTCATCGACCCCACCGGCCATCCGTTCGATCCGGCAAAGCATGAAGCGGTCAGCACCGCCCCGGCCGCGCAACCCGAAGAAGACGGCATGGTCGCCGTCTGTTTTCAGGTCGGCTACGTCATCAATGGCCACGTGCTCCGTCCGGCGCGCGTGGTGGTGAAGCAGTGGACCGGCGCCTGAGGGCGCCGTGAGCATGGCCAACGCGAAGGACTTCTATCAAGTGCTTGGGGTCTCGTCGACGGCCACCGCCGACGAGATCAAGAAGCAGTACCGCCGATTGGCGAAGCAGCATCATCCCGACGCAAATCAGAACGACCCCAAGGCCGCTGAACGCTTCAAGGAAATCTCCGAGGCGCACAACGTGCTCGGCGATGCCGACAAGCGGAAGGAATACGACGACATGCGGCGCATGGGGGCCTTTGGCGGAATGAGCGGCTTCGGCGGCGCGCGTCCGTCATCGCGCCCAGGTTCGTCGGGCACCGCACGTCCGGGGCAGCCTGGTGCGGGCACCTTCAACGACTTTGATGTCGGTGGCATCGGTGGACTCGGCGACCTGTTCTCGTCGATGTTCGGCGGCGCCGCCGGCGCTGGGCGTCCGCGGGCCAAGGGTCCTGAGCGCGGGCAGTCGATCGAGCAGACGGTGGAAGTGCCGTTCCGGGTGGCGGCGGTCGGCGGCAAAGTGCCCGTCGACATCGAGGTGAACGAGGAGTGCGCCACCTGCCACGGCAACGGGGCGGCGCCCGGCGCACAGGTGCGTCCGTGCGGCGAGTGCAGCGGCCGAGGGGTGATCTCATTCGGACAGGGCAGCTTCGCGGTGAATCGCCCGTGCCCGGTGTGCTCCGGTCGTGGCAGTGTGCCGACGGAACGTTGTCCCACCTGTCGTGGTACCGGAGACACACGGGTATCACGCAAAGTGCTCATCGCCGTGCCATCTGGTGCAGAAACAGGCGCCAAGGTCCGGCTGCGCGGGCAGGGTGGAAAAGGCGCCGCTGGCGGTCAGGCGGGCGATCTCGTGATCACCTTTACCGTGACGCCCGATCGCTTCTACAAACGCGATGGGCTCGATCTCATCGCGACCGTGCCGATCAACATCGCGCAGGCCACACTCGGTTCGCGCATCAGCGTGAAGACGCTCGACGACAAGAAGGTCGCCATTCGCATTCCGGCCGGCACCTCGGCCGGCAAGCGCTTCAAGATCACCGGACAAGGCATCGAGAAGGACGGCAAGAAGGGTGACCTGCTGGTCGAAGTCACCATCACCGTCCCCGAGACCTTGACCGAAGCACAGGAGAAGGCGATGCGCGAGTTCGCGGAAGCTGGTGGGATGAAGTTCTGATGCGCACGTCGCGTCGGGTCGCCACGGCAATGGCCTTCGCGTCTGCGTGCACGTCTGCGAGTGCCTCGGTGGCGCAGGCGCAGGTAACGCCCACTCCGGCCGGCGCGACGGCACCGGCCACGCCGAGCACACCGGAGATGCGCTGGCGCTTCGATCAGTGCATGGGTGGTGTGACCTACGGGGCCCCGTTCAAGTGGGCGCTCTCGTACGGCGGCGGCATGGTGTACGAAGGGGACCGCATTGATTTGTGCGCGCTCGCCGTGGCCAAGGTTGGACTCGGCGGAGCAGGCGCCTCGATCGGGCTGGCGAAATCGTATGGATCGATGGGCACCGGCAGCGCCATCACCGGCGGCATCATTCGCACCTTTGGCGATCCGCTCAATGCAACGGCGCGTCGGACCTATGTGGGAGGGGCTGTCCATTTCTGGCCACTGCTCGCCCTTGGCGGCGAAATCGGCTACTACGTACGTCTTGGTGACGAGGCCGGTGCGTCTTCGCACGGCAAGAAAGTGATCACCTGGTCGGCAGGCTTCGGCTTCTAGCCCCGTGCTGCTCGCGGAGTCGTGCGCGCTGAAGTAGGTTCGCGCGCATGTCTGCTGCTCCAGCCCCCGCTAGCACTTCCCGCCGCAATCCCCTGAGATCGCAAGCCGTTCAGGTCACGCTTGGCCTCCTGCTAGGCCTCGCGTTCGGCATGTGGCTGTCTCACGAAGCGTCACCGTCCGCGTTCACCCGCGGCGTGATCGGTGTGCTGGACGTCGTCGGCACCGCCTGGATCAACGCCGTTCGCATGACGGTCATTCCGCTGGTGGTGCCGCTGCTGATTGTGGGCGTGGCGGGTGGCGGCGATACGAGCATGACGGGCCGCGTCGGGGCCAAGGCCTTCGGCTGGATGCTGGGACTCGCGATTGCTTGCGCGATTTTCACGGTCGTCGTGGCGCCCCCGTGGTTCAGTACGCTGTCGCTCGACTCCGAGGCCACCGCGCGCCTGCGCGCGACGGCGTCGATCGATATTCCGCCCGTCGATGCGCTCTCGCTGCGCACGTGGATCCTTGGATTGATTCCGCTCAATCCGATCAAGGCCGCTGCCGACGGCACGCTGCTACCCGTCGTGTTGTTCACGCTGTTGTACGCGTTTGCACTTGGCAAAGTGAGCGACGGACCGCGAGCGGCGCAGCTGGCATTCTTTCGTGGTATGGCCGACACCATGCTCGTGGTCGTGCGCTGGATGCTGGCGATCGCACCGATCGGCATTCTGGCGTTGGCGACGGTGTTGGGTCAGAAGCTCGGCACGTCGGTACTCGGCGCCATCGGCTTCTACTTCATGGTGGTGATTGTCCTGCACCTTATCGCGACGGCCGCATTGTACGGGGTGATGGGCGTGAGTCGCCGCGTGCCCCTGCGCGATTTCGTGCGTGCGCTGATTCCGTCGCAGGTGGTCGGCATGGGCACGCGCAGTTCACTGGCGTCGTTGCCGGCAATGGTGAAAGGCGCCACTGACGTGCTGCACCTACCGGCCACCGCCACCGGCTTCGTGCTGCCGTTGTGTGCGTCGGTGTTCAAACTCACCAGTGCGATCTACTGGGTGGTTGGCGCCTTGTTCGTGGCCAAGCTGTATGGCATCGACCTGCCCTTCTCGAGCATCGCGCTGGTGGCCGCGAGTAGTGTCGTGTTGAACTTCAGTACGCCCGGCATCCCCAGCGGTGGCATGCTATTGCAGGTACCGCTCTACACCAGCATCGGCCTGCCGGTCGAAGGCATCGGCATCCTGATTGCGCTCGACACGCTGCCCGACATGTTCAAGACCCTGCTGAACGTGACCGCTGATATGCTCGTGGCCGTGATGACGGTGCCGGCGGGGGAGCTTTCGGCGAGGGCGGAGTCGCTCGTGAGTTTGTGAACTGATCACACAGAGCAAAAGGGCAAAAGAGAAAAAGAGAAAAGCGAGCTTGAGGCAACGGGCCTCTTTGTCTCCTTTTCTCCTTGTCTCTGTGTGATCAGTTCAACGATCTAGCCGAAGCACGAGCCACCGACGCTACGCCGCGAGAATCGGCAGTCGTCGACTCGGTGCCGTGCGCATGCTGCGCTCGATCACGCCACCGCCCAGCACGATGTCGCCGTCGTAAATCACGAGAGACTGGCCTGGTGATATCGCGTGCACCGGTTCTTCGAGCGCGAGCTCAATCGCCTCGCCGGACAACCGCACGATCGTAGCCGGCGCCGCAGCCGCGCGGTTACGCACCTGCACCTGCACCTGCGCGCCAACCACCGGCGGCTCTACCAACCAGTTGAGCTCACGCGCTTCGAGGCCGCGTCCGAGCAATGCGTCGCGTGGACCGATCACCACCGCACGTTCACCGGGTACGATCTCCACCACGAACATCGGTTCCGCGAATCCACCCGGCAGCCCCTTTCGCTGGCCAATGGTGTAGCGCGCAAACCCCTGATGCTCGCCGATCACTTCGCCGCTCACCAAACGCAACGGGCCGGCCGAGAGGGCAGGGGCGTCGGCGCCAAGCTGTTCCTCGAGCACGCGCACGTGATTGCCGTCGGGCACAAAGCAGATATCCTGACTCTCCGGCTTTTCCGCCGTGCGCAATCCAAAGCGTCGCGCAATCTCACGCGTTTCCGCTTTGGTTTGATTGCCCACTGGCAGCACGAGGCGCGACAGCACCGGGCGCTCGATGCCCCACAGGAAGTAGCTCTGATCCTTGGCCGGATCGAGTCCGCGCATCATCACGCGTGAGCTGTCGCTGCCGGACAACGCACCCATGCGCGCGTAGTGACCGGTCGCGAGCCATGGGGCGTCGATGTCATCGGCTTTGTGCAGCAGGTCGCGGAACTTCGTGAACGTGTTGCAGCGTACGCACGGAATCGGTGTGCGCCCACGCGCGTACTCGTGCACGAAGTCGTCGAGCACATCGTGTCCGAAGCGATCTACCAGGTTGGTCACGTAGTGCGGAATGCCGAGCTTCTCGCACACGCGTCGCGCATCACTGGTGCTGTCGAGCGAGCAGCAGGGCCGGTCGGGGATGTCCTTGCCGTCTTCGTGCAGCTTCATGGTCACGCCGACGACGTCGCAGCCTGCTTCCACCAGCACCGCCGCCGCCACCGACGAATCCACGCCGCCGCTCATGGCCACGAGCACGCGCTCGCCCTTCAGCGGCAACAGGCCGTGCACCGATGCGTTCGACATTATTCGCCCTAAAACTCGACGGGCTCGAACGCGCACGCCGCGCTCGAGGCCTTACCGATACGCGACTTCTCGGCGAGCCTGGCGAGCACGTCGACCGTGCGCTGCACGCACGCCTCGGTACTCAGGCAGCCGAACGAGAGACGCAACGCGGCGTTCGCCACGTCAGGCGCCACGCCCATCGCGCTCAACACGTGCGACGCCGAGACGCTCCCGCTCTGACACGCCGAGCCCGCACTGCAGGCGATGCCACGGAGGTCGAGCGCCATCAGCATCGACTCGCTGCTGGTGCCGGGGATCGACATGTTGGTGATGTGCGGCGCACGCGGTGCATTCGCGGCGTGAATGATCACGTCGGGAATGCGCTCGCGCAGTCCGCGCTCGAACATCGCCTGCAGCTTCTGCATGCGGGCATGCTCGTCGTCGTGCTCGGCCACGAGCAGCTCGGCTGCTGTGGCGAGGCCCACGGCGAAGGCGACGTTCTCCGTGCCGGGACGGCGGCCGCGATCCTGCGAGCCGCCATGAAACATCGGCTCGAGCGGCGTGTCGCGGCGAATGAACAGGGCACCGATGCCCTTCGGGGCCCCGATCTTGTGCCCCGAAATCGTGAGCAAATCAAACGGCGTCTGTTTCGCGTCGATCGGCACCTTGCCGAACGCTTGCACCGCATCGGTGTGAAACATCGCGCCGGCAGCTTTGGCGTTCGCCGCCAAGGCGGGTACGTCCTGCATTACGCCGACTTCGTTGTTCACCCACATGACACTGGCCACGGCCACCCGCTCGTCGAGCAGCTCGGCGAAATGCGCCATCTCCACGAGGCCGTCAGGCGAGACGCGAACAAGGCGCTCTTCGCCCCCCTCATGCGCCACTTGATGCACCGCGGCGAGCACGGCCTTGTGCTCGATCGGCGTCGTGAGCGCCGCGTCACGCCCCTGGGCGCGAAGCGTGCGGAACGCACCGAGGATCGCGAAGTTGTCGCCCTCCGTGCCGCCCGAGGTGAAGCACACTTCGTCGGGGTGCGCGCCAAGCGTGGCGGCCAGTCGCTCGCGTGCCTCGTCGAGAGCGACCCGCGCTTCGCGGCCCCAGCGATGGACGCTGGAGGGATTTCCGAAGCGCGCGCCGAAGTAGGGCGCCATGGCGGCCATGACCTCGTCGCGCACCGGGGTGGTGGCGGCGTGATCCAGGTACACGGGCTGAGTCATCACTATAAATTACAGGAAAATGTTCGCCACCTGTATCCACTGTACGGCCGATTTGGGCCGGAACGAGGCCTTTGAGGTCTTTCCCGTAGGCTCCCGGCTGGCCTTCGACGCCGCCAAGGGACGCCTGTGGGTGGTGTGCCGGGCCTGTGACCGATGGAACCTCTCCCCCCTCGAGGAGCGCTGGGAGGCCATCGAGGCCATGGAGCGCCGCTTTCGCGACAGCCGCCTGCGCGTGAGCACCGACAACGTGGGCTTGGCGCGGCTGAAGGAAGGCGTCGATCTGATTCGCATTGGTGTGCCGCAGCGTCCCGAGATGGCCGCCTGGCGCTACGGCGACCAGTTCGGCCGGCGTCGGAAGCGGCAGATGCTGATCACCGGTACGATCGTGGGAAGCGCCGTGGCCGTCGTAGGCGGAATGATCGCCGTCGGCGCCAGCGTGGTCAGTTTTGCCGGTGTCTACGCGAACGGGGGCATCTGGGACGCCTTGATCAATGGGCGGCAGAGCGTGTCGATCGGCAAGATCGCGCTTCCCGATGGTCGCGTGGTCGATGTGCAACGCAAGCACGCGCGCATGAGTGCACTCGAGCGCGGCACGGACGAGGGGCCGCTGCGGTTGCGGTTGGAGTCCGTCATCGGCACGCACGTGCTAGTTGGCGATGACGCCATGAAAGCCGCGGCTCGACTGCTGCCAGCGGTGAATCGTTTCGGCGGATCACGCGTGCAGGTGCAAGACGCGGTCGCGTTGCTCGAGGAGGCGGGCGATCCATTGCGCGTGCTCGCGAGTGTGCAGCAACGCGTGGGCGCCACGAATATGGACGCGCGCTGGGGTGTCGGCGCGAAGGATTGGATCGGCAGCCACAAGCGCAACGTCGTGAAGAAGCTTCCCGGCACGCTGCACACGCTCGCGCCGCGCGATCGCCTTGCGCTCGAGATGGCACTCCACGAGGAAAGCGAGCGGCGCGCGATGGACGGCGAACTGGCCGCCCTCGAACTCGCGTGGGCCGAAGCCGAGCAGATCGCCAAGATCGCCGACGACATGTTCCTGCCGGCGTCGATGGACGAGCAGCTCGACAAACTCCGCGATCGCTGATGTACTCCACGTGCATGCACTGTCGGAAGTCGCTCGGCGCCAACGAGGCCATCGAAGCGCTTCCCATCGGCCGGCGCATTGCCTTCGATGCCCGTCAAGGTCGACTCTGGGTGGTCTGTCGCAGCTGTGAACGATGGAATCTCACGCCGTTCGACGAACGATGGGAAGCGATCGAGCAGAGCGAGCGGGCGTTTCGCGATACGCGGGTGCGCGTCAGCACGGAGAACATCGGACTCGCCCGGCTCGCTGATGGCACAGAGCTCGTCTGCATCGGCGCGCCGCAGCGCCCGGAGTTCGCGGCGTGGCGCTACGGCGATCAATTCGGACGAAGACGCGTCAAGGCGATTGCCACGGGCGTCGGTATCACCGCGGCCGCGGGGTTGATCGTGAGTGGTGCCGTCGCCAGCGGGGTCGGGCTCGTTGCGCTCACGCCGTTCCTCCACATGCTGAACGTCGTTGGTTTCGTCTCCGCCGTGGGGATGGCGCAGAAGCCCATCGATCATCCCGACGGGGGCCGCTTCATGCCGATCGGCAACCCCCGCATCATCCCGAGCGATCGCGCTGCCGGATGGGCCATCGATATCGGCTACGCCGCGCACTATCACGGCCCTGATCCCACGGTGCGCAATGGTGGCTATTGGTCGATGGCGCGCAACCAGGAAGGCAAGAACGAGCTCGGTCGTGTGCAATTGCATGGCGCCGACGCCGTGCCGTTGTTGCGTCGTCTCATGCCGCTGATCAATCGTGGAGGGGCGCGACGCACCGTGATCAACGACGGCGTCTCGCTTATCGCGCAGGCCGGCGGCCCTGAACGCTTCGGCCAATGGGCCGTCGGCATGCGCCGCGAGTGGGCCGCCAAGAGCACCTTCGGCGACACCGGTGATCTCTCCGCCATTCCGGCTGCGGCCCGCCTCGCCTTTGAAATGGCCATCAACGAAGATGCCGAACGTCAGGCGCTCGCAGGTGAACTGGCGTCACTGGAACGCGCGTGGGCCGAAGCCGAGGGCATCGCGGTCATCGCCGATGCGTTGCTGGTACCCGATACGATCACCGCGCAGCTCGATCGGCTTAAACAACCGTAGGCCGCGCGCGTTACTGCTCGCGTATCGCGCGCAACAGCGCCCGTACCGGCGCCGCGTCGGCACCGTGTACCGCCAGCGGCTGCGCCAGCAACTCATAGCGTCCCACCGGCACTACGTCGAGCGCGAGATTCTCCAGTACGAACGCGCCGCCGCCGAAAATCGCGTTGTGCACCGGCAGCTCCGTGCTCGTGCGGCGGTCCACACTGGGGCTATCCACACCCCACAAGGTGAGCCCATGCTGCACCAGCCACTTCGCCGCATCTTCGCTCAGCGCCGGCCAGTTCGCGGGAAACACGCCGGACGCCACCGAGCACCCCGTGCGCACGATCACGCGCGTGGGCACATGCGCGCCCAATAACCGCTGCAGTACCGGAATCGTGATGTCGCCCGCCGCATCGTGATCGGCCGGCAGCGCGATGAGCTGCACCTCGCCCACGAACACCGACGCCGGTAACGACTCCGACGCCGGCCACGACGACTGCACGTGCAACGGCGCGTCCGCATGCGTGCCCACATGCGCACTCGAATGCAACACACCCAAATTCACGCTGCTACCGTCCTCGCGTCGGCACGTCCACCCACAAGAAAACCCCACGTCGTCCGGCCAAGGCGGCGTAGCAGCAGCAAACGGCACACTGATATCAAAGAACACGAAAGTCTCCTTACCCCGTACTCCCTACCCCTTACTTCGCCGTTCCATAGAACTTCGACCGCACCGCCCACAGCTCGGGAAAGAACCGGTGACTTACCGTGCGCGATAAATACTTGGCCCCAAGTGTGCCGCCAGTGCCGAACGTGCCCGGGCCGATGATGCGCTCCACCAGCTGCACATGCAGGAAGCGCCAGCGCGCGAACCGCTGCTCGAACTCCAGCAACCCTTCGACCAGCAGGAACAGCGGCGTCGGTCCCGGGCCCATATACAGCTCGGCCAGATCCATCTGCTCGTGCTCGATCAGCGCCAACACCAGCGACTGCAGCACCGGACGGGCCAGTGCATCCTTGACCACCGCGGGCGGCTCGCCATGCTCGGTGATCGCCGCCAGGAAATGCGGGTCTCGCAAACCAGCGGTCGCTTCGATCGCGCGGAACTGCGCGCTCTGTGAACCGCTGCTCGACCCCAGATAGCCGCGGAACTGCGCGAAACGCTGCGGCGGCAAAGTGTCGAGCGCCGTGAGCTGCTGGGCGATGATCTCCGTGAGTACGTTCACGCGCTGGACGGCCAGCAGCGCCCGCATGGTATCGAATGATTCGAGCGCCGTGATCATCGTGTCCATTTCGTGCCGCAGCACCTTGAACCACAGTTCACTGGCCTGATGGACCACGATGAACAGCAATTCGTCGGGATGCTCGGGCGAGGACTGTAGCGTCTGGAGCTCCAGCAGCTCCGGCAGGCGCAGGTAGCTGCCGTAGTCGATGCTCGACGTGTGTCCGTGCGCGGTTTCACTCATGGAAATGGTCTGCGAAAAGGGGAGTACGCTCAGAACGTGGAGACGCCCAGGGTGGTGACGTCGTCGATCTGCAGCGTTTCGTCGGTGTAGAAGGGCTCGCCGTATTGCACGCGAATGAGCGAGCCATAATGTGCCGCATGATGCGTGACAATGTCGTAGAGCGGCTCGCCATTCGGATACACTTCTCCCGCCTGCGTCGTCCCGTCGAACTGGGAGCCGTAACACTTGATCGCCTCGAGCTTGCGCGCAAACTGCGCGCTGATGTCCACCACGAATGACGGCTTCACGGCGTCTTCACGGTACGTCACCACATGCAGCAGCTTGAATGGGCGAAAGGCCGGATGATCGCCGGGCTGGTACTTCGCGAGGCCGCTCAGAAAGCAGGCGTCGCGCGCGAGTTCGGTGGTGCGGCGATGATCGGGATGGCGGCCGCGCGGCGCCGGAATAATCACGACCCGGGGCCGCAGTCGTCGTAGCACCTGCACGAGGTGGCCGCGCGTCTCGTCGGTATTACTGATCCCGGCGTCAGGGAGCCCGAGATTCTCCCGCGCGTGCAACCCCAACACACGGGCTCCGGCGGCGGCCTCGGCGGCACGCAGCTCCGCTGAGCCCTTGGTGCCCATCTCGCCTTGGGTCAGGTCGAGCACGCCCACGCGATGTCCGGTATCGACCGCCTTGATGAGCGTGCCGCCACAGGTGAGTTCAGCGTCGTCGCGATGGGGCGCAATGCAGAGAAGATCGAGTGCGGTCATGCAGGGACGCTACGCACTCGCCGAGCGGTCGGCAACCGTGCCGCGTGCCCTCAGCCGGCGCGGGTGAGGTAGGTGGCCACGCGTTGCGCGATCTGCTGCCCACTCGCCACGCAGTCGCCCACGGATACGCCGTTGCGGTAGTTGCCCGCGAGGTAGAGCCCCGGGTTGGCCAGCTCGGTTTCGTCGGCGGCGTCCTTCACGGCTTGATAGCCCACTGTGTACTGCGGAATCGCGCGCGGCCAATACACGTGCTTGGCGAAAATCGGCTCACCGCGCACACCCAGCAGCTGACGCAGGTCGATCAGCACGCGTTCAACCAGCAGGTCCGTGTCTTCGCGCGCGCGCTCCGGCATACGGGCACCGCCCACGAAGCAGGTGATCGCCACGTGACCGTCCGGTGCGCGGTCGGGGAAGAGCGACGAACTAAAGAGGGCACCGAGAATGCTGCGCTTTTCCTTCGACGGAATCAGCATGCCGAATCCGTCGAGCGCGTGCGCGACATCGGCCCGCTCGAAGCCGAGCGTGAGCGTGCTCATCGGCGGATACTCTACGCGCTCCACCAACGCGGCATGCTTGCGCAGCGCAGCCGGCAACTCCATCGCGGCCAACACGTGCGCCGGTGTGGCCATGACCACCGCGTCGACCGTGCGCGCGCGCGAGGCGCCGTCTTGCCCTGCATCAACCACCCAGCGGCCTTCATTCCGATGCAGCAGGCGCACAGGGCATCCCAAGCGAAGCGTACCCACCAGCGACGCTTCCAACGCGTCGGTAAGGGTCTGCATGCCGTCCACGAACGAAATCAGTCTGGCGCGCGTGGGCGGACCAGCCAGGGCACGCTCCACGTCGACATCGGCGCCGTCCGACGCGTCGGCTGGTGCGGGCGGCATTTTCCCACGCGTGGCCATGAGACCGGCCGACAGCGATCCATACCTCCGCTCGAGGTCGAACACACGCGGGAAGGCGTGCATCATGCTCAGCGTTTCGGTATCGCCGGCGAAGATGCCGGAGATGAACGGGTCCACGGCGTAGTCGAGTACTTCGGGACCGAGCCGACGGCGCACGAACGACGCCACGGATTCGTCCGCATCGGTGGCGCGCGTGCGCACCAGCGGCTCCAGCAGCACGCGCAACTTCGCCTTGAGGGAGAAGAGGCGCGTGGCCAGCATGGCCGGCGGGTTCATCGGAAACGACTGCAGCGTTCCGTTCCGCACGATATAGCGACGGTTGGCTTTGGGGTTCGCTTCCACCACATCGTCGGCGAGGTCGAGCTGCGCGATCAGGGCTTCGACCGGCGCCGACGTCACGAACGAATTGGGGCCGTGCTCGGCGAGAAAGCCGTCCGTGTGCGACGTGCGAATGGCGCCGCCTGCATGCCCGCTCGCTTCGTACAACGTGACGTTGACCCCGCGCCGGCGTAATTCATACGCGGCGACGAGTCCCGTAATGCCGGCGCCGACGACCGCGACCGAACGGTGTTCGCCAGCGTCGTGTTCGGAAGGTGGCACGATGTCGCGATGGTCAGCGAGGGCACG
Organism: Gemmatimonas sp.; assembly: GCF_031426495.1. Lineage (NCBI taxonomy): Bacteria > Pseudomonadati > Gemmatimonadota > Gemmatimonadia > Gemmatimonadales > Gemmatimonadaceae > Gemmatimonas > Gemmatimonas sp. The sequence goes on from NZ_JANPLK010000001.1 coordinate 55,022, forward strand.
CATCGGTCATTCTCCTGTCGCGTCCGTTACCCAGTCGCGGGGCTCGAGCATACGCACCAGTCGAGCCTCGAAGGAATCAGGGGTGTAACGCGGGGCGTACTGCCACATCGCCAGTGGCGGTAAGCTCATGAGAACGCTCTCGACCCGCGCGTTGGTCTGCAGGCCGAAGATCGTCCCGCGGTCATGCACGAGATTGAACTCCACATACCGACCACGACGCACGAGCTGGAACTCCCGCTCCGCCTCGTTGAACGCTTCATCCCGTCGACGTTCGACGATCGGCTCATACGCATGTCGCAACACGCGGGCCACGTCGCTCACGAACGCCTGCACGTGCTCGTGAGCGAGACCGTGCGCGAGGTCGTCGGGGCGCAGATGGTCGAAGAAGATGCCGCCGATGCCGCGTGCCTCGTTTTCGCGATGCACGTTCACGAAGTACTCGTCGCACCACTGCTTGTAGTCCGGATAGAACCGCGCGTGATGCCGCTCGGCCATATCGCGCAGGGCGCGGTGGAACGTCACGCCGTCATCGTAATGCGGGTAGAACGGTGTCAGATCGGTGCCGCCGCCGAACCAGCTGTCGGTGAGATGGCCGTGCTCGTCGGTGAGCTCGAAATAGCGCACGTTGAGATGCACCGTCGGCACCTTCGGGCTGCGCGGGTGCACCACCAGGCTGACGCCCGTCGCAAAGAAGTGCGTCGCACCGGCTGCCGCACCGTTGCCACCCAGCCGCCGGGCGGCGAGTTCCGGCAATTCGCCCATCACGGCCGAGCGATTGATGCCTGCCTTCTCGAAGGTCACGCCATCGGTCATCACGCGCGCCACACCACCGCCACCGCCCGGACGTTCCCAGCGGTCTTCGGCGAACGTGCCACCGCGATCGAGACGGCCGAAGAACGACGTCAGTTCATCATGCAGGCCGGCGATCCAGCGAGTGGCTTCCGCACGGCGCGTGGCCACCGACGGGGCCGGGCTCGGCGCCTCCGTCGGGAACACGGCGGCGCTCACCGCGCCCCCGCCAGCTCGCTCGTCCATGCTGCCGTCTGATGCTGCGCCGCGGCGATCTCTTCCTCCGTCCATTTCCACTCCTTCACGGCTTCGATGAAGGCGCGCGCGTGATCCGGGGAGACATCCGGCAGAATCCCATGTCCGAGATTCGCGATATGGCCGATCGGACCGAACGCCCGGATCATGGCATGCGTGCGGCGACGAATGTCGGCGGGTGGGCCATACAGCGCGCAGGGATCGAGGTTGCCTTGCATCGCCACGCGGAACGGATCGAGCTGACGACGCGCATCGTGCGGCGATGTGTGCCAGTCGACACCGATCGCATCGGCATTGGTCGCCGCCGCGATTTCCGCGAGGGCCCAGCCGGCCCCCGGCGCGAACACGATCACCGGCACGCCGGCTTCACGGGCTTTCTGCGCACACCGTGCGAGATACGGCAGGGCGAACGTGCGGAACTCTTCGGGCCCGAGGGCACCGGCCCACGACTCGAACAGCTGCACCACCTGCGCGCCGGCACCGACCTGTGCCACGAGATACTCACCCACGGCGTCGGCAATCTTGCCGAGCAACGCATGGGCCATCTCGGGATTTTCGTACAGCATGCGCTTGGCGACCGCAAACTGCTTCGTGCCTTTGCCTTCCACCATGTAGGCGGCGAGCGTCCACGGCGAGCCGGCGAATCCAATGAGCGGCACTTTGCCATCGATTTCGCGGCGGGCCAGCGTGAGCGCGTCGAGCACGTACTTGAGATGCTCCTGCGGATCGACGGCGTGCAGCTGGTCGAGATCCTTCAGCGAGCGAAGCGGGGAGGGGAACTGCGGGCCGATCCCTTCATCGAGCGTGAGGTGCATCCCCATCGCTTCCGGAATCACCAGGATGTCACTGAAGATGATGGCGGCGTCCACCCCGACCAGATCGAGCGGCTGCAGCGTTACTTCGACGGCCAGCTCGGGCGTGCGGCACATCGTCAGGAAGTCTGACTTCGCGCGCACAGCACGGTACTGCGGCAGATACCGTCCCGCCTGGCGCATCATCCACACCGGCGGGCGCTCGACGGCTTCACGCCGGAGCGCACGCAGGAGCAGATCATTCGCAGGCGACGACGGGGCGGGCGTAGAACTCACGTGAACTGCTCCGGTGAAAGAACCATCGACGGACGACGCTCACGGGGCGCGACATGCGGCGCCGGCGCGTGCTCCACGACGGGCTTGGGGGCGGCCGCGCGCGGCGCCCGCACGGCGCGGGGCTCGGGAGCGGCAGCCGGTGAGAACATTTCGAGCAACATCATCGCCTGTGCATCGAGCGGCTCGCCACGCTGAACGGCGCGACGCAGCGCAGCCATGGGGCCAGCCAGTAGCTTGGCCACGATGCGCGATGCCGTACGCTCGGCCACACCGGCGTCCTTCGAGGCAAACGCGACTTCGCGACGGGCCACATCCTCGAGCGCTTCGCGCAGCGGCTTGATCGCGTCGCGGGCCGGCATATTGGCGATCCACTGCATGAACGAATTGATCTCGTCCTCGCAGATGCCATTCGCGATAGGTACCGCATCCCGTCGCATCGTCTCAGCGGTCAAGATCGGCTGGTGCAGCGTGTCGAGATCCACCAGCGTGATGCCCGTCTGTTCGGTCACGCGTGGGTCGATGTTACGCGGCAGACTCAGATCCATGAGTAGCAGCGCGTAGCCCGATGCGGCACACGCCTCGCGCGCTTGGCTCAACCCACCTGCCGTGATGACCGGCACTTCACTGCCCGTGGCCACGATCACCACGTCGGCCATCGCGGCTTCCACGTGTCGCGTTTCAAACGGCGCCGCCCGTCCACCGACAAACTTTGCGAGCTCCTTGGCCGTTTCGAACGTGCGGTTCACGATGACCAGATCGCGCGCGCCCAGCTTGTGCAGCTGCTTCGCCGCCCGCGCGCCAGTCTTGCCGGCACCGACCAGCAGACAACGCGCATTCTCGAGATTCCCGAAACGCTGATTCGCCGTGATCGCCGCCTCGGCTCCGACCGAATTGCGACCCGCGGTCAGCGATGTTTCCGTCTGTACGCGCTTCCCGGCGCGCAGTGCCGTCTCGAACAGGCGATGGAGGACCGGACCGGCCGAATGGCCGCGCGAGGCACGCTTGTATGCCGCCTTCAGCTGTCCGAGAATCTGTCCGTCACCAAGCACCTGCGATTCGAGCCCCGCCGCGATGCGCACCACGTGTCGGGCGGCGTCTTCACCCAGCCTTCGCGTAGCCGTCAGCAGTAACTCGGTACCTTCGCCGCGCGTGCGCATCCAACGGCGCGCCAGCGTCTGGACCGCACGGTCTACCACCTTCGGATCGTCGCTGTCCACCCACGCGTACAACTCGGTACGGTTGCAGGTGGAAATCAGCGCGGCTTCAGTGACGATCTCGCTGCGGGCCGTGCGGTACAACTGCGTGAGACGATCTTCCGATAAATGGAAGCGTTCACGAGTAGCGACGTCGGCCTGACGGAAATCGATCGCGATCGATATCAGCATCGGAGTGCGGACTCGGGGCTGGAGCTCACGCGGTCGCGAGACCGGTGAGATGCGCGAGATTCTTGAAGAAGATTCTCACGTGAGCGAGTGGCTTGGCCTTCACCAACTGCTTGTTCATGTAACCGTCGAAGGTGAGCTGCTGCACATCCCGATCGCGACAGATCGCGACAAAACGTTCGCGGCGGTTGTCGTTGCGATACCAGAACGTCTGCATGATGTCGAGCACGGCGAACACCGGTCCATGCATGCGCATGAAGCGCCGACGCGCCCCACGCAACGCCTTGGCATTGCCCGTCGCCAAGGCCGCCAACACGGCCTCTGCCGCGAACCGGCCGCCGGTCATCGCGTAGAATATCCCTTCGCCACTGGCTGGCGCTACCACGCCAGCCGCATCGCCCGCCAACACCACGTCGCGGCCGTTGTCCCACTGCGGCAGCGGCTTGATCGGGATCGGCGCGCCTTCCTTGCGGAGGGTCTCCACCTGATCGAGACCCGTCTCTTGACGCAGCTTCGCCACCGCATCCTTGAGGCCGAAGCCCTTCTGAAGCGTGCCGGTGCCGATGCTGGTGGTCGCGCCATGCGGGAACACCCACGCGTAGAAGTCCGGCGACAGCGGTGCCTGGTAATACACGTCGCACCGCGCCGCTCCGAAATTCTCCCCGCCGCCAGCCACCGGCGACTTCACGATCTCGTGATAGGCGAACACGTGCTTGGCTTTGTGCGAATTCGGGATGCACTGGCGTGCCACCGGGGAGAGCGCACCGTCGGCCCCGATGACCATCCGGGCGCGAACCTGACGCACCTCGCCACCGCGTGACTTGCCATCGGTGTAGCTGATCACGGGGATGCCGTCGGCACCACGCGCGAAGTTCGTGAACGTACCGACATGTCGCTCGGCGCCCGCTTGTGCGGCGCGTGTACGAAGCCATTCATCGAACACGTCGCGATCGACCATGCCGACGTATCCGTCACCCACGGGGATGTCCACCGTGCGCCAGGTCGGCGAAATGATGCGCGCCGTATCGATCCGCGCGACCATCAGGGATTCAGGCACGTTGAAGTCACGCAGCAGCTGCGGCGGAACGGCCCCGCCACACGGTTTCGTACGTCCCGCTCGATCCAGGAGCATCACCGAACGGCCCGCCATCGCGAGCTCGTGCGCCGCGGTCGCGCCGGCGGGGCCGCCACCGACGACAAGGACGTCATACACGTCGAGCTGTGGCACATCGTTCATATCAGATTTCTCCTGCGAAGAGACGCTCGCGGCGCATGCTCGCGCCTTGGACCTTGCTCATCACTGCAGCACCGCTGGTAACAGCGCTGCGCGCTCGCGGAACACGTCGTTGGCTCGCTCGCTCGATGCACTGCGCAGCGCGAGAAACGCGGACGCGGCGAACAGCACGGCCTCGACGCTGAAGACGGCCAGATACCCGCGCAGCGGGGAGTCGAGCACCACGGTCGCCGTGTCCACGCCGACCGCGCCCGCCATCGTCCCCGTCGCGTAGGCCAGCGCCTGCGCGGCGCCGAACACGCCCAGACGTAGCCCCGCACGCCCATCCGTCTTGTCACCCGTCAGGGCCATCATGGAGCCGATCGCCCCAATTGCGAACACCCCGTTCGCCAACCCAAGCAGCATCACGATGGCCGTGAACATCCGCACATCGCCCAGCACCGGCGAGGCCGCCAACGCGACGTAGGTGACGGCCGACGCCAGGCAGCCCGCCGCCGCCCAATGCCGAAGCTGGCCACGACGGGTGGCCAGTAGGGCCGTCACGATCATGCCGATCAGGACGCCACCATGGTGCATACCGGAGAGTCGGGTGCTCTCACCAGGTGTCATGCCGAAGGCGATCCCAGCAAATGGCTCGAGGATGAGATCCTGTGCGCTGTACGCGAACATCGCAACGAAGACGAAGCTGGCAAACAGTCGGGCGGCCCGCTCGTTCCACACGGTGCGCAGTCCCGCCGAAAATGACCCGCGCGATGCCTCATCGCTCGCCGAGACGGACGCGACGGGACGCGCGCCACGCTCAACGCCGTACGTAGCGACCGCCGCGACCAGAAATCCGACCGCGCCGATACCACCGGCGATCTGGATCAGTCGGGTATACGAGAAGGGATCCAGTAACGTGCCCGAGATCGCTGCCGTGATGATGATGCCGCCAATCATCAGGATCCACGTAATCGCGGCCGCCCCGGCGCGTTGGGTTGGATGCGCACGCTCACTCATGAGCGCGAGGAGCGGCGTGCCCGCCGCACTCACGCCCGCGCCCAGTACAACGCTAGCGATCGACGCCAGCGCGATGCCGAGCGCCACGTTGGTCGCCATCACGGGAATACTGGCCGCCACACCAACACCGCCCAACGCACAGACCGCGAGGCCGCCCAGAATCCACGGTGTACGGCGACCACTGCGATCGCTGCCGTGTCCCAACCGCGGACGCAAGATCAATTGCACGCCGAAATGCAGCGCTACGAGCAAACCCGGCACGGTGGCCGGCAACGACAGCTCGACGACTATCACCCGATTGATGGTGGTGGTCAACAGCACCACGACGGCCCCGATCGCGGCCTGTACCAGCCCGAGTCGCGAGAGCTGCCACCAGCTCACTTGCTGGCCTCGGCAATGATCGGCAGCGTGCGCACCGCGAAGGCGGCGACCATCATGCCACTCACATAGAACGGGACACCCAACGCGCTCAGCCACAGTGCGCGTTCACGAGGCAACTGTACGAAGCGCCACATCATGATCGCCTGGACCAACGAGAGCAGGCCGATCGCGAACGCGTGCCATGGCCGGTTCCACGACCCCAGCAACGCGATCACTGCAGCCTGCGCCAGCAGCATGATCAGCGAGGCCACCCGAGCGGCGCCGTCAGCGCCGAGCAACACGGGCAGCGAATTCACGCCCATGCGCTGATCGCCCTCCATCGCCTTGAAATCGTTCAGCGTCATGATGCCGTGGGCGCCGATGCTGTACAGAGTGGCGAGCAAAAGGAGTGGCACGGGCGGCACCTGGTTGCCGAGCATGATGCCGGCACCAGTCACCCAAGCCAGACCTTCGTACGTGAAGCCGACGGCAGTGTTGCCGATCCAGCCGTTGCGCTTGAAACGGAACGGTGGCGCGCTATAGCCCCACGAAAAGAGTAACGCGATACCGACGGCGGACACACCGAACACACCCAGCGGCAGCGCAACGAGCAGGCACAGCGCGGTCCAAAAGATGGCGATCGCGAGACCCCACTGACCGGGAACACGCCCCGACGGAATCGGGCGGTTCGGTTCGTTGATTGCGTCGACGTGCCGATCGAACCAGTCATTGACAGCCTGGCTGGACGCGCACACCAGCGGCCCCGTGATGGCGATGCCGAGCGCCAGCAGGGGGATGCGCTCGCTCAGTGGCACACCGGCGGAAATCGCACCGCACGTGAACGCCCACATCGGAGGGAACCACGTCACCGGCTTGAGCAACGTCAGGATCGCTTTGGGATCCGGGCGCGCTGGCGCAGACTGTACAGAAAAACTGACGCTCATAGGCGTCTAGTTTAGTTGACAGTACGCAATTGCGACAGAGCAAAGTTGAGTCAGCATCGAGGACCGATCCGTTCTCAGCTTACCGGGGGGTCTTCGCCGCCGCCGGGCGCCACCAGTCGGTGACGTCGGAGCTTCACGTAGAGGCTCTGTCGGCTCACCCCCAGCACCTCGGCGGCCGAGGTCCGGTTGTCATTCGTGAGCTCGAGTGCGGCCTCGATAAAATGGCGTTCCACCAGATCCACCGTGTCCCGCACCAGATCCCGAAGCGAGACTCGCCCAACCAACGTGGTGAGCTCTTCGACGGCGCGGGTGAGGTCCCGCGCCCCCTGCGGGGTGGCGGCCAGGCGCCGGCCGATGTCGCGTACGGTGAAGCCGACGCAGGGCTCCTCTCCCTCGGGTGCCCAAACGGCCGACACCTCGACCTCGCTCTGGTTGCCGTGGGTGCCACGTGCCGAGGTCGCCATGAGGCGGACCACGCCGTTCTTCTTGAGCATGCTCGTGAAGACCGGGAAGTCCGCGCCAGGGCGTCCTATGTAGGTGGCGAACAGCGTCCCGCGCACCTGCTCCTCGCTGGCCAGTCCGGCAATGTCAAGGAAGGCGCGATTGGCCGTGAGGACGTATCCGTCGAGGTCCGTGACCACGAACCCATCGGGCGAGCGTTCGATGAGGTCGATGACCCGCAGGGGCGAGTTGGCCGCTGCGCTGACGGTCGGTGCGACATCAGCGGTCGACAGGCGCACCAGCAGTAACGTGGCCGACTCTTGCCGGAAGCAGGACGCCGACGCGTGATACGATCTGCCGCCGGTGGCCATCGAAATCAGCACGTCGCCAGCCCGTCCTGCGCTCCGTGCGGTGACGGTGAGCTCTTCGAGCATGCGCGCCCCGGCGGTGTCCGTCCCGAACGGGAAAGCGCGACCGATCAGGCGGTCGGGGGAATCCCCGAAGACCTGTCCCGCCGCCGTGTTGGCATCGAGCACCTTGAGGGTGCTGGCGTCGATGACGAGAATGGCGTCGCTGGCGATCTGGAACAGCAACCGATAGCGCGTTTCCACGTGGCGGAGCCGCCAGTAGTCGCGCTCCATGGCCTGTTGCGCTTCAACCAATCGCTGCTGCAAGGCCGAGACGTGCCGCATGTCGCGGCCGACGGCCACCAAGCTACCGTCCCGGCCAAGCCGGAGCGCGGTATAGGAAACCGGCGCGTCGGCCCCATCGACCAGCAGGTGGTTGACCTGACGCCGCTTGGAGATCCCGGACAATTGGGCCTCCTTGAGGAGCGTGTCGATCTTGGCCCGGGTGTCGGGGGTGACGGTGTCGGTCCACGGCCGCCCAATCCACTCGGAGGCGGCGTCGAACTGGGTATCGGCACCGGCCAGCGCGACGTCACGAATGACGCCCGCGCTGTCCATCACGAGGGCGATGTCCCCCGCTACGGCGAGAAGCGAAGCCGCGGTCTTGGCGTCTATCTCGCCAAACGCGGCGTCACTCGCGTCGAAGGGCGTCACTGAACTGGCCATGATCGCCTAATGCCTCCCTGAGCGGTGCGTCGGACGCGGCGCGCTGCGCGGCGTCAAGCAGCCTGCGGGCGATCTGCGGCGCCTCACGGGCGTCGCCAGCGATGGCATTGGCGCCCACCTGGTCGGCAAGGGTCGGGTCGTCACTGAAGACCTGACCGCCGACCATGCACTGCAGGTGCGGATTGCGCGATGCCGACTTGAGCCGCCGGATATCGCGCTTCAACAGCGGAAGCCGGCTTTCGCTGCCGACGGAGAAGCCTATGACGTCGAACCACTCGGTACCCACCATCGTTAGCAGATCGCTTTCGGACCACGGCGCTCCCACCAGGACACGCCATCCGTCGCGCAACAGAAACTCGCCTACCATGATAATACCGAGCGTGTGCTGCTCACCGGGAATGCAGGTGAGCAGCACACTCCCCACCGGCTCGCTGCGCGTCGCATCGGCCAGAAACACCTGGGAAAGGTCGCGCAACATCCGCTGCATGCGGCCCAGCGAGACGGTCACCTCGACGAAATCGCACTCGTCGTTATCCCACATCTGTCCCAGCCGCCGCGCCGACGGGGCCAACAAGTCGAGATAGACCGCCTCAACGGTGGCGCCTTCAGCCAGAATATCGCGAAGAAACTGGACGGCCCTGGAGTCATCCAAGCTGCGCACCGCGGCGACGAAACCGTCCACATCGCGCTCGGACAACTCGCGGGCCATCGCCATGGAGAGCGCCGGCGGTACCGGCCCGGCGCGATGACTCGCCAGCAGACGCGGCACGAGCTCGTTTTCTATCGTACGCTCGAGGCGCTCGGATCGACGGGGGGCCGTAGGCGATTCCATCACGTCGTGGCTGGTGCCCAGGCGAGGCGACACCGATCGGTGGCCGGGCGCGGCGGGCTGGAGGGAAGCGCCGAACATTGCCGCGTAGTCTCCTGGGCGCAAGAACAAAAACGGGATCCCAGACCTGTTCGAGTGATCTGGTGAGCTCACCTGTCTATTGTGTTACGGTCCGAACGGATTGTCAAGAAAGGTTGACGTAAACTTTTCTTGACAACTTCTGCGCCATTCCCTAATCTCGTGGCATCTGGGAACGCGAACCCCCGGTAGAGACGGTCAGATGACTATGCCCACCAACGCCTCGGACGCGCCCATCGCGCCCGCCGGCTCCCGTTCCTCGTCGCCTCAGGCGCCGCGGACCGGATTGTATACGCCCGAAGAACGCCTGCGACGTGATGCCACGCCGTGGACGCTCGTTCAGGGCATCCTTGCGCCTGTCCAGTTTCTGGTCATGGCCGTGTCGGTTGCGCTGGTCCTCCGGTATCTCAATACCGGAAATGGACTCGCGGCCGCGAACATCTCCGTCGTCATCAAGACGTTCGTGCTTTATACCATTATGGTGACGGGCGCGATTTGGGAGAAAGTTGTCTTCGGCAAGTATCTCTTCGCCGAGGCGTTCTTCTGGGAAGATGTGGTCAGCATGGGCGTCATCGCCCTCCACACCGCGTATCTCGCCGGCCTCGTGCTGCACTGGCCTCCGCGCACGCTCATGGTGCTCGCCCTCGTCGCGTACGGCACCTATGCCGTGAACGCCATTCAGTTCGTGCTCAAGCTGCGGGCCGCCCGTCTGCAGGAAGCCGACTCTCTTCGCCGGGCCGCGCTCGCATGAACACCGTTTTGGAACTCCCGGTCATTCGCGAGCGTGGTCAGCGCGAAGTCTTCTGCGGCCTCACCGGCATCGTGTGGCTGCATCGGAAAATGCAGGACGCCTTCTTTCTCGTGGTCGGCTCGCGTACCTGTGCGCATCTGGTGCAGTCGGCCGCCGGCGTCATGATTTTTGCCGAGCCGCGCTTCGCCACGGCGATTCTCAGTGAACGTGATCTGGCCGGCCTCGCCGATGCCAACGACGAACTCGATCGCTGCGTGAAGCAGTTGCTCGAACGGCGCCCCGACATCTCGACGCTCTTCCTCGTGGGCTCGTGTCCGTCGGAAGTGATCAAGCTCGACCTGCAGCGCGCGGCCGAACGGCTCAATGAGCAATTGATGCCGCGTGTACGCATTCTGAACTACTCGGGCAGCGGTATCGAGACCACGTTCACGCAAGGCGAGGATGCCTGCTTGCGCTGCATGGTGCCGCATCTCCCCGAGTCGTCGAGCGCCACGGCCGAACTCATGGTCGTCGGTACGATCGCCGACGTGGTCGAAGATCAGTTTAAGCGCCTGTTCGCGAAGCTTGGTATCGGACCGGTGCACTTCTTCCCGCCGCGGATGGCGCGCGATCTGCCTCCCGTTGGACCGAACACGAAGCTGCTGCTCGCCCAGCCGTTCCTGGGCGAAACGGCGCGCGCGCTCATCGCGCGCGGCGCCACGCTGCTGTCGGCGCCGTATCCGTTCGGCGTGAACGGCACGACCGCATGGCTCAAGGCGGCCACCACCGAGTGGGGCGTCAGCGACGAGCTGTTCACCAGCGTCACGGCAGCGCCGGCCGAGCGTGCGCGCGTCGCGCTGTCGCGCTACCGTCCGTGGCTCACCGGCAAGCGCGTGTTCTTCTTCCCCGATTCGCAGCTCGAGATTCCGCTCGCGCGTTTTCTGTATGAGGAGTGCGGTGCGGAGTTGGTCGAAGTCGGTACGCCGTATCTCGACAAGCTGATGATCTCGGCCGAACTCGAACGGCTTCCGGCCACCGCGCAGATCAGCGAGGGGCAGGATGTCGAGAAGCAGCTCGATCGCTGTCGCGAGGCTCGCCCCGATCTCACCGTGTGCGGACTCGGGCTCGCCAATCCCCTCGAGGCCGAGGGGCTGCGCACCAAGTGGTCCATCGAACTCGTGTTCTCGCCGGTGCACGGCTACGAACAGGCCGGCGATCTGGCCGAACTTTTTGCGCGACCGCTCGATCGCGCTCAGCGACTCGCGGTCTGAGGATGACGGCATGGAACTGACGCTCTGGACGTACGAAGGCCCGCCGCACGTGGGCGCGATGCGTATCGCGACCTCGATGACGGGCGTGCATTACGTCTTGCATGCGCCGCAGGGCGACACGTATGCCGATCTGCTTTTCACGATGATCGAGCGCCGTGATAAGCGGCCGCCGGTCACGTACACCACATTTCAGGCGCGCGACCTCGGTGGCGATACGGCGGAGCTGGTGAAGTCGGCCGTCCGCGACGCGTACGAGCGCTTCAAGCCCGATGCCATGCTGGTCGGCGAGTCGTGCACGGCCGAACTCATTCAGGATCAACCGGGATCGCTCGCGATGGGGATGTCGCTGCCGATCCCCATCGTGCCGCTGGAACTGCCCGCGTACTCCAAAAAGGAGAACTGGGGCGCCAGCGAAACGTTCTATCACCTCGTGCGCACCCTGTTGCTGCCGCTCGCGCCCGCGCCAGGTTCACCGCCGCGCGAAAGCGTGACCGCGGCGGCCACCCGTGAGCAGCGTCGTCCGCGCTGTAACCTGCTGGGCGGCACCGCCCTCGGCTTCCGCAATCGCGATGACGTGCGGGAAATCACGCGGCTGCTGCAGGACATTGGCGTCGACGTACACGTGTGTGCGCCGCTAAACGCCACGGTGAAAGACATCCGGGCGATGCCGCACGCCGACTTCAACGTCGTGCTGTATCCCGAAGTGGCCGACACGACGGCACGCTGGCTCCAGAAAACCTTCGGACAGCCCACGGTGCGTACGGTGCCGATCGGCGTGCTCGCCACCCGCGAGTTCGTGGAGGAAGTGGGCAAGGTCGCCGGCGTCGATGTGTCGGCGTTGCTCGAGCGTGAACGCGCTGGCACCGCGCAGGTGGATGCCAGCCGTTCGCTGCTGCCGTGGTATTCGCGCTCGGTCGACTCGACGTATCTCACCGGGAAACGCGTGTTCGTGTTCGGCGACGCCACACACGTCCTGGCCGCCGCCCGCATGGCGAAAGACGAACTCGGGTTCACGGTGGTCGGCATCGGCACCTACTCGCGCGAGTATGCCCGGCCAATTCGTGACCTCGCCGCCGCACTCGGCGTGGAAGCGCTCATCAGCGACGACTACCTCGCCGTCGAGCAGCGTGTCACCGAGCTCGCGCCCGAGCTGGTGCTGGGCACGCAGATGGAACGCCACATCGCCAAGCGGCTCGGTGTGCCGTGCGCCGTAATTTCGGCGCCGATTCACGTGCAGGATGTGCCGGCCCGGCACTCCCCGCAGATGGGCTTCGAAGGCGCCAACGTGATCTTCGATACCTGGGTGCACCCGCTCATGATGGGACTCGAAGAACACCTCCTGCACATGTTCAAAGACGACTTCGAGTTCAGCGACGGCGCCACGCCGTCGCATCTGCACGCGTCGCCGTCGGCCACGGCCGGCGAGCGGCCGGCACGCGAGGAATCGATGGGCGGTCAGCGCGTGACCCCATTTACCTCACGCGCGGCAATCGAACTCGAAGCGCCCGAAGCCGCGAGTGCTGTTGGATTTGCCGAAGAGGAAGACGAGACTGATGCGCTCGTCGCGGTCGCGCCGATGACCACGACGTGGTTGGCGTCGGCCGAAGCGGAGCTCAAGAAGATCCCGTTCTTCGTGCGCGGCAAGGTTCGTCGAAATACCGAGAAGTACGCCCACGAGAACGGTATCGCCGAGATCACCGTGGACACTCTGTACGAGGCCAAGGCATTCTATGGCCGCTAACAGCGTGGCGAAGCCCATCCCGATCCGCGTCGCGATCACGACGCTCGACGCGCACCTCGCCGACGCCTTCGGGCGCGCTGGCGCCGCGCTCGTACGTGAGATCCCGGGCCTTACGATCACGATGCATGTGGCGGCCGACTTCGGGAGCGATCCGCTGGCCGCCGAGCGGGCGCGACAGGACATCGCGCAGGCCAATATCGTGGTCTGCACGCAGCTCTTTCAGGAAGAGTATGCGAATGCGGTATACGAGGCGGTACTGGCGCGTCGCGATGCGGCCGACGCGGTGCTCTGCGCGCTGTGTACGCCGGAGCTCGTGAAATGCACGAAGCTCGGCAAGTTCGATATGAGCGGTGGGGAGTCGCGGTCACCGCTCTCGCCCATCAATCTGCTGAAGAAGCTCCGCGGTTCGCGTGGCGACGGCAAGTCGAGTGGCGAGCGGCAGATGTCGGCGCTTCGCACCCTGCCGTCGATTCTCAAGTTCATTCCCGGCACGGCGCAGGATGTGCGTGCCTACCTGTTGCTGATCCAGTACTGGCTGGCCGGCACGGCGGAGAACATTGAGCAGATGGTGAAGTATGCCATCGATCGATACGCCGATGGCCCGCGAAAGGCGCTGCGCGGCAAGTTGAATCCGCAGCAACCGCAGGCATACCCCGAAGTCGGACTGTGGCATCCCGCACTGGCGAATCGCGGGATGACGGAGCGCATGGAGGAACTGCCGCGTCATCGTGGCGCGGACGCGGGCACGGTGGGCGTGCTCGTCGGTCGGTCGTATCTGCTGGCCGACAACGTGGCGCACTACGCGGCGGTGGTTCGGGCCCTCGAGTCGAAGGGATTGCGCGTGGTGCCGGCGTTCGCATCCGCGCTCGATGCGCGTCCGGCCGTCGAGAAGTACTTCACGAACGGCAAAGGGCAGGCGACGATCGACGCCATGATCAATCTCACGGGCTTCTCGCTCGTGGGAGGTCCGGCCTACAACAACTCCGAAGCAGCGCAAGACGTACTCAAGGGCCTCGACGTCCCCTACATCACGCTGCAGACGCTCGAATTTCAGACCATTCAGGAATGGCGGAACGACGCGCGTGGCCTGAATCCACTGCAGGCCACTCTGCAGATCGCGATTCCCGAACTCGATGGCGCCATCGTGCCCACCGTGTTCGGCGGCAAGGGTGAACCGCAGCCCGGGAAGGCGGCGGCGTCGGAGCCGATCCCCGAGCGCGTCGACCGGGTGGCCGAGCGCGTCGCAAAATTGGTGGTGCTGCGTCGAAAGGAGCGCGCGCAACGCAAGATTGCGCTGATCCTCTTCAACTTCCCGCCGAACGCCGGGAACACCGGCAGTGCGGCGTACCTCGCGGTGTTCCCCTCCATGCAGCGCGTCCTCGCGTCGCTCAAGGAACAGGGATACACGGTTGACCTGCCGTCGAGCGCCGACGACCTCCGCGAGCGCATCACCGGTGGCAATCGGGAGCGCTACGGTGCGCCGGCCAATGTGCACACCACGATTCGCACCGACGACCATGTGCGTCGTGAGCCGTATCTGGCGGAGATCGAGAAGACGTGGGGCCCGGCGCCCGGTCGGCAGCTGTCCGACGGCCAGTCCATCCAAGTCATGGGGCTGCAACTCGGCAACGTGTTCATCGGCGTGCAACCGTCATTCGGATGGGAAGGCGATCCGATGCGGCTCCTCTTCGAAGGCGGCTTCTCGCCCACGCACGCCTTCAGCGCCTTCTACCGCTGGCTGCGTGAAGACTTCGCGGCCGATGCGATTCTGCACTTCGGGACCCACGGCGCACTCGAGTTCATGCCGGGCAAGCAGTCGGGACTCGACGACCGCTGCTGGCCCGATCGTCTGATCGGCGATGCGCCGAACGTGTATCTCTACGCGTCGAACAACTCGTCCGAAGGCACGCTGGCCAAGCGCCGCGGCAACGCCACGCTGGTGTCGTATCTCACGCCGCCGGTGGCGAATGCCGGCTTGTATCGCGGCCTGCTCGATCTCAAGAGCACGCTCGATCGCTGGCGCGCGCTCGATCAGACGAAAGCCGGTGACGCCTCGTCCTTGCGCGAGCTGATCCAGCAGCAAGCGGCCGCCGTCGAATTGGCCGACGCCGAGCCAGCGTGGACGGCGAGCGAGACGGATGCGCGCGTCACGACGCTCCGTGACCGGTTGCTGGAGCTCGAGTACGAATTGATCCCGATGGGTCTGCACGTGGTCGGTGAACCGATGACGCCCGATGCGCGCGCCGGTGTATTGGTGGAGATGGCGCGATCGGGGCGTCCGGAGTTGGAGCTGCCGCCGATCGGTGATACCGTCGTGGCGGGGCAGAGCACGCGTGCCGCCTCGGACGACACCGTGCAGGTGGTCGATCAGCTGGTCCGCGCCACGGTGCGATCGCTCGTCGAGAGCAAAGACGTGCGTTCCGCGATGCGCGTCGCGTTGAGCGCAGCCAAGGCGCAAGGCCTGCGCATCGCCGACGAACGCGCGCTCAAGCAGCATCTCGAGGCGCTTGGCGGCTTCGATGCCATGCTCAGCGAGGATCGTGAAGTGGCCGGTATTCTCCGCGCGCTCGACGCGCGGTATGTGTCGCCGGCGCCGGGCGGTGACTTGCTACGCAATCCGCAGGTGCTCCCCACGGGACGCAACATCTACGGCTTCGATCCGTACCGCGTACCGAGCGCGGTGGCCATGCTCGAAGGGCGCGTGCGCGCGGAGCAGCTCTTGGCGCGCTACGTGGCTGACAACGGCGCGCTGCCGGAGTCGGTGGCGGTCGTGCTCTGGGGCACCGACAACATGAAGAGCGAGGGCACACCGCTGGCGCAGGTGATGTCGCTGATGGGCGTGGTGCCGCGTTTCGACGCCGTCGGACGACTCACGGGCGCCCGACTGCTGCCGCTCACGTCACTTGGGCGTCCTCGCGTCGACGTGGTCGTCACGCTGTCGGGCATCTTCCGCGACCTGTTGCCGCTGCAGGTGAAGCTCTTGGCCGAGGCGGCGCTCATCTGCGCGCAGGCCGATGAAGACCCGTCGCAGAATTTCATTCGCAAGCACGCGCTCGAGACGATGCAGGAGACCGGGTGCGATCTCGCCACCGCCGCGCTACGAGTGTTCTCCAACGCCGACGGCGCGTACGGCTCGAACGTCAACTTGCTGATCGACACCGGCAAGTGGGAGAAGGAAGACGAGTTAGCCGATTTGTTCGTGCAGCGGAAGGGCTTTGCGTACGGCACCGACGGCCGTCCGTCGTGCCAGCCGGCGCTGATGAAGCGGGCGCTGGGGCAGGCGACCTTGTCATTCCAAGGGCTCGACTCCGTTGACCTCGGCGCCACCGATATCGATCAGTACGTGGAATCGCTGGGTGGCATGACGCGCGTGATCGCGCAGCAGCGTGGCGGCGAAGCGCCGGCCGTGTACGTGGGCGACTACAACAACGCGCAGGGCAAGGTTCGCACGCTGACCGAGCAGGTCGAGCTCGAGTCGCGCACCAAGCTGCTCAATCCGCGATGGTACGAGAGCCAGCTGGAGTACGGCTACGAAGGCGCCCGCAACATCGCCGGCCACGTGATCACCACCTTTGGATGGTCGGCCACGGGCGGGAAGGGCGCCGTGCCGGAATGGGTGTACGCCGAAGCGACGAAGACCTTTGTGCTCGATGATGCCATGCGCGAGCGTCTCGCCCAGGCGAATCCGGATGCCGCGTCAGGGCTCGCGCAGCGTCTGCTCGAAGCGAACGACCGAGGATTTTGGTCCCCCGATGAAGCGACGCTCGAGGCGCTGCGCAATGCGGCAGCGGACCTCGAAGACCGTCTGGAGGGGGTGTACGCATGATCTGCCATACGACCGGAGTAACACGATGACCGCGACACGACTGCCGATTCTCGACGCCGTAGGTGACGGCGAGGGTAGCCTGCAAGTGCACCTGGACGAGAACGCCAAGATAGACGGTGCGTTGGTCATTGCCGTGTACGGCAAGGGCGGCATCGGAAAGAGTACCACCTCATCGAATCTGTCGGCCGCGTTCTCGCGCCTGGGCAAGCGGGTGCTGCAGATTGGCTGCGACCCGAAGCACGACTCCACGTTCACGCTCACCAAGAAAATGGTGCCGACCGTGATCGATGTGCTCGAATCGGTCGACTTCCATTCTGAAGAGCTGCGCCCCGAAGACTTCATGTTCGAGGGCTACAACGGCGTGCAGTGTATCGAGGCCGGCGGTCCGCCAGCGGGCACCGGCTGCGGCGGCTACGTGACCGGTCAGACGGTGAAGCTGCTGAAGGAACATCACCTGCTCGAAGACACCGATGTGGTGATCTTCGACGTGCTCGGCGACGTCGTGTGCGGTGGCTTTGCCGCGCCGCTACAGCATGCGCACTACTGCCTGATCGTGACGGCCAACGATTTCGACTCCATCTTCGCGATGAACCGCATCATCGCCGCCATTCAGGCGAAGTCGAAGAACTACAAGGTGCGGCTGGGCGGCGTGGTTGCGAACCGTTCGAAGGACACCAACGAGATCGACCGCTTCAACGCGGCGGTGGGCCTCAAAACGATGGCGCACTTCCAGGACATCGATGCGATCCGCCGGAGCCGCCTGAAGAAGTGCACGATTTTCGAGATGGAAGATTCACCGGAAGTGATCGCGGCACAGGAGCAGTACATGCTGCTCGCCTCGCGCATGCTCGATGATGTGGTACCGTTGCCCGCGAATCCACTCAAGGATCGCGAGATCTTCGACCTCTTGGGGTTGGACTGATGGCCACTCGCCTCTCTCCTGAGGTTTCCACGAATCCGGGTCCGTCGTTCGACGGAGCGTCACCTGGGGGTTCGCACGCCACATCGGTGTCGTACCTCGAGCGGCGGGCCTGGATCGGGGAATATTTTGACCGCACGGCGGCCACCGCGTGGAAGACACTCACCTCCGATGCGCCGGTCTCCAAGATCCGGGCGTCGGTGCGCGCCGGTCGCGATCAGATGCGGCACACCCTGCTGGCCTGGTTGAGTCCCGACCTGCATGGCGTGCGCATCCTCGATGCGGGCTGCGGCACGGGTACGCTGGCGATCGACCTGGCCAAGCGGGGCGCCGAGGTGGTGGCGATCGACTTGTCGCCCACGCTGGTCACACATGCGCAGGAGCGTGCGGAAGCCGAAGGCGTCGACATCGATTTTCGAAGCGGCGATATGCTCGATCCTTCGCTCGGCACCTTCGATCACTTGGTGGCGATGGACTCCCTGATCCACTACGATCTGCCGGAAATGATCGCCGCACTCGGCACGCTGGCCCCGCGAGTTCGCGAGCGCATGCTGATCACCGTGGTGCCCGGTACGCCGTTGCTGGTGGCCCTGCGGGCGGTCGGGCGGCTGTTTCCGCGGGCCGACCGGGCGCCGGCGATCGTGCCGGTGTCGGAACGGGCGTTCCGGACGGGCCTTCTGGGCTCGCCCGTCCTCGATACATGGGGTATGGTTGGGACACGGCTGGTGGAGCGTGGATTTTATCGTTCGATGGCCATCGCGTTGCACCACAGTTCGTTGGGCGGCTCACACGCCCCGCGGCGCTGACGACATCTGGTTTCGAGGGAACGACGTGATCGACGGTTTCGGTTGGATACTGGCAGGGATCGGCGCGGCATCGGCCGGCGCGTGGTTCGTGATGCAGCGCAAGGTGGAGGTGGCGTGTACGATCGATCTCGAGTCGACCCACGATCATTTCCACGCCCATGTCGATCTGGACGGCGTAGAGGTCGATCCGGGAGATGAAGTGCTGGTCCACAATACGCCGACGCGCATTCCGTTCGGAACGCAGCGCACGTATGCCTCGCGGGCCACCGTGCATCGGGCCAGTTGGTTGCGTCGGCAGTTCGTGAAGCTGACCGGCGGCACCGAGCTCTACGAACTGTACGACGTCGGCTTCGAAGGCTGAGGAAACAGACCCACTTATGTACCCTACCGCCACCGAGTTGCCCGTTCGCGCGTATGACAACGTGAACGAGAGCACCAAGAACGCCCAGCAGGACGCGATCCTCAGTCCGAGGTTTTACACCACGGATTTCGCGAAGATCGACGCCCTCAAGATCAAGACCGAACACCAGCAGATGTGGGACGACATCCTCGCGGAGTTCCGTCGGGATCCCAACAAGAATCACTTCAAGCGCAACGAAGAATTCGACGTCGATCTCTCGGCCATGGATCCCGAACTGCGCGAGCAGTTCGTGGAATTCCTCGTGTCGTCGGTGACGGCGGAATTCAGCGGGTGCATTCTGTATGCCGAGATCAAGAAGCGCATCAAGAATCCGGAAGTGCGCGAGCTGTTCGGCTTTATGAGCCGTGACGAGGGACGTCACGCCGGTTTCATCAATCACACGCTGAACGATTTCGACGTGGCCGTCGATCTCAGCTTCCTCACGAAGGCGAAGAAGTACACGTTCTTCCAGCCGAAGTTCATCTACTATGCGACGTACCTCTCCGAGAAGATCGGGTACGCGCGCTATGTGACGATCTTCCGGAATTTTGAGAAGCAGCCGGACAAGCGGTTCCACCCCATCTTCAAGTGGTTCGAGAACTGGTGCCTCGATGAGTTCCGTCACGGAGAAGCCTTTGCCGTGCTGATGCGCTCCAATCCGGAACTGCTGGAAGGGCGCAACAAGCTCTGGATCCGCTTCTTCCTGCTGGCCGTGTTCTGCACGATGTACGTGCGTGACCACGCGCGCGCGCCGTTCTTCAAGCACATGGGCATCGATGTCGATGACTACGATCGTCGCGTCATCACGCTCACGAACCAGATCAGCCGTCAGGTGTTTCCCGATACGGTGGATACCGAGAGCGAGGCCTTCTGGGCCCTGATGGACCGGATGTGGCGCAATACGGATGCCATGCGAAAGGCCGAGGCGGCAGGCGGATTCTTGTCCAAGGTCAAGGTGGTGCTGCTCAAGGGGGCGAATGCGCTGACCTTCGTGCAGCTGTATCTGCGCCCGCCTCATCGGCAGGCGTTGCCCGCCGACGTGCGCATGCAGCCCGTCTGGTAAGGCGCGAGGACACCATATGGCCCGTCCAGCAGATGTCTTCGTCAAAGGGTTATCGAGCCTCTCGTCTCGATTCATGCCGTTTGCCGATGTCGCCACCGCCGAGGTGCCATTGTCGCGCCTCATGCGACTGGCGCTGTTTCAGCTGTCGGTCGGCATGGTCCAGACGCTCTTCGTCGGGACGCTCAATCGCGTCATGATCCTCGAGCTCAACGTACCCGCGTCGTTGGTGGCGATGATGCTCGCCATCCCGCTGCTCGTGGCGCCGTTGCGCGCGCTGGTCGGATTCCGCTCCGATACGCATCGCAGCATCCTCGGGTGGAAGCGCGTGCCGTACCTCTGGCTCGGCACCCAGTTGCAGTTCGGTGGCCTGGCCATCATGCCGTTCGCGCTGCTCGTGCTGTCCGAGAATGGTGGACGGGGGCCGGCCTGGATTGGATACGCCGGTACGGCGTTGGCCTTTCTGCTCGTCGGCGCTGGTGCCCACACCACGCAAACGGCCGGCCTCGCGCTGGCGACCGATGTCGTGCGCGAGGACAAACGGCCCCGCGTGATCGCGCTCATGTATCTCATGATGCTGCTGGGCACGCTGATCTCGGCGCTTGTCCTTGAGCAGTTCCTGCGCGACTTCACGCCCCTCAAGCTGATTCAGGTGATCCAGGGGACCGCGGTCTTCACCGTGATCTGCAACGCGGTCTCCCTGTGGAAACAGGAAGCGCGGGTGAAAGGCGTCGTGGAATACACGAAGGACGAGATCCGGCCCCGCTTCCGGGATGCGTGGCGTACCTTCGCTGGTGGCGGGCAGGCGGTGCGTTTGTTGGTGGCGTCCGGCATCGGCTTCTTCGCCTTCAATCTGCAGGACGTGCTGCTGGAGCCGTACGGCGGTGAGATCCTGAAGTTGACGGTGTCGCAAACCACGATGCTCACCGCCATCATGGCGGCGGGGGCCGTGGCGGCCTTCGCCCTGTCGGCCGAGCTGCTGCGTCGGCGGCGCGATCCGATCCGGTTGGCGGCACTCGGTGCATTGGCAGGCATCATTGGATTTGCGATGATCGTCTTCGCGAGTCCGCTCGACTCACCGATGTTGTTTCGCGGTGGCACGGCGATGATCGGCTTCGGCGAAGGGTTGTTCGGTGTCGGCACGTTGTCGTTCGCGATGCAACTGAAGGACGCATCGCAGCACGGCATCGCGCTCGGCGCGTGGGGCGCGGTGTTCGCCACCGCGGAAGGTCTGTCGTTCGCCCTCAGTGGGCTCCTCAAAGATTGGCTATCGCATCTCGTGGAGCGGGGCGCGTTGGGACCGGGGATGAGTGTTGCCTCGGTGCCGTACTCGGTGGTGTATCACCTTGAGATTTTCTCGCTGTTCGCGACACTCGTCGCACTCGGGCCGTTGGTTGCTCGTCGGAGGGCCGGTCGCGCCTCGACGGATGCGACGCCGCGGTCCTTCGGGCTCGCCGATTTACCGGCCTGACCGTCACCATTCGTACCGGAGCCGACCTATGGAATACATCGATGGCGCGCAGATCGCACTGTATGCGTTCTGGCTGTTCTTCTTCGGGTTGATCATCTACATCCGTCGGGAAGACAAGCGCGAAGGGTATCCGCTCGAATCGCCTCAGGGTCCGCGTGAAGGTTGGCCGGCGATGCCTGAAAAGAAGACGTACATTCATCGTCCGAGCAGCGGCGAGGGGACGCACTGATGTCCGACATCAAGGCTGTTCCAGCGGATAGCTACAACGGGTCGGCGCTCATTCCGACGGGCGACCCGATGATCGACGGCGTTGGTCCGGCGTCGTGGGCCAATCGGTCCGACACGCCCGACATGACGTTCCATAACACGGCCAAGATCGTGCCGATGCGTCTCGATCCGACGTACTCGATCGCCAAGGGCGATCCGGATCCGCGCGGGCTCCCGGTGGTGGCGGCCGATAAGCTGGTGGCCGGCACGGTCATCGAGCTGTGGGTCAATCGCGCCGAGCCGCAGGTGACGTATTACGAAGTGCAGCTCACGGGAAGCGAGAAGCGCGTGATGCTCCCCGCCGGGTTCGTGCAGTGGCCGAACTTCGGCCTCTGGGGCAACGACAAGTTGCTCGTCAAGGCGATCACGGCCGCACAATTCGCCAACGTGCCCGCCATCAAGCGCGACGATCAGATCACGCTGCTCGAAGAGGATATGGTCTGCGCCTATTACGCCGGCGGTCATCTCTACGCCATGGCCGAACGGAGCGAGCCGATCATATGAGTCCCGGCGCCGACGGCACGCCGCAGTACATCCGTGGCGTGCCGCACGCGCTGCCGGAGGGAGAGCATATCCTTTGGCAGGGCGCGCCCGAGGCCATGCTGATCGCCAAGCACGTGTTCCACTGGCGTCTCCTCGTGGCCTACTTCGCTGTGATGACCGTGGTGTGGGCCGCGTCGACCGCATTGGCGTTCAACTCGCAGGAATTCCTGGTGGCGCTGCTGGTTCGTGCGGGGCTGTCCGCGCTCGTCCTCGCCATCGTCTTCGTGATGGCGGGTGTCGTCGCCCGGACATCGTGGTACGCCATCACCTCCCAGCGACTCGTCCTGCGACTGGGCATGGTCTTCGAGATGTCGATCAACGTGCCGTTCACGATCCTCGATTCGGCCGGCGTTGGCGCCTTCAAGGACGGCACGGGGCAGGTGGTACTTACGCTGACGAAACCGAATCGACTCGCCTATATCGCGCTGTGGCCGCACTGCCGCGTGTTCTCGATCAATCACCCGCAGCCTGTGCTGCGCGGACTGCGTGACCCGCAGCGTATCGGCACCTTGTTGGCGCAGGCGGTGGCCGATGCGTCAGAGGGTGCGACGCGAGCGCCATCCGATTCCGCTCGCGCAACGGCGAGCGATCCACACTTGGCACCGCAGCCCGTATGAACGCGCCTATCCACTTCGAGCAGGAACCGGGCGCACGCCCTGGAGCCCGACCACTGACGGTGCCCCGGTCGGCACTGATCATGGCGGCGGCATTGGTGGTGTTCGTGTTCGGGCTCGCCATCTCGGCGAAGATTTTCGGCTTCGGGGCGTTTCGTGAAGTGCCGACGGCTGTGCTGGCTGAGCGCTCCTTGCGCTTCGTCGATGTCCCCGGCGGCGCGATTACGGTGATGGACGCGACCACCAATACGGTGGCGGCCGAACTCGGCCCCGGCACCAATAATTTTCTGCGCGGTGCCATGCGCGCACTCACGCGGGAACGACGTGCCGCGAGCATCGGCCCCGAAGTGCCGTTCCGTCTCGTGCGCTATGTCGACGGACGGCTCGTGCTTCACGACCCCGCCACGAAGCAGAGTGTGACCGTGACCAGCTTCGGGCCGACGCAGGTCGAATCGTTCGATCGATTGCTGGTGCAGTCGAAGTAGTCGTCGGGACCGTGTGACGACAGGCCAGCGCTAGGACTCGCGCTGGCCTTCTGCTTTTACGGTGACCGTGCAGGCCAGATCGGCGCCACTGCGCATGCGACGGAAGAACACAATGTTCACCGTGAGCGCCAGCGAGCCATTGGCCCGGAACTGACCGGTGAGTCGCGTGGTGAGCGCCGTGCTGGTGCGGGCCTGATCGGGCACAATGCGAAAGGTCGACGCGAAGAAGCCGTCTGGATCGACGTTACTGGGAAAGTTGTCCCCTGCGTCGAAGGCCAGTGTGAGCGTATCCGCGCCCGGCGCGTGGCGCACGATGGCGCGATCCACCGCATCAGGCGCGCGGGTCCACACCGACGCGCATTCGGTGGAGCCCACCGCCACCGGCGCCGCATAGCGGATGCGATAGAATCCGCCCACGCCGCGCGCGCGCAACCCCGCGTTGGTGGCGGCGGTGACCACGGCGCGCGAGCGTGGCGGGCCGCCGGCACTGCGCACCGCGTTCGCGCGGAAGCGCACGGGCGTCCCGAATTCCGTGATGATTTCGTTGATCGATTCCTTGCGCAGCTCGTGACGCAGCCCGGTGCGCAAATCGCGAAAGATCACCGCACCCGCCCGCACGATTTCCACGCGGCCGCGCATCGTAGTGCCGTCTTCGAGATGTACTTCATCGTAGGTCGCCTGTGACGCCACGAGCGGAATGTTGGCCTGACGCGAATCGCCGACCGCACGACGCGCGGGATCCACGAACAGCATACGCGCGCTATCAGCGCCCGTCGGCAGCATGGACCGTGTAATCGAGGGGACCCCGGGATTCGCCGGTGCGTTGATGGTCACGCCACCGGTGAGACTCGGCGGCACCACGCGATTCGAGATGGTGGGCACCTTCGCGTTGGGCGCACCTGATCGAGCATTGGCGGCTGAGGGGGCGACCGGCAGTGTCGCGACGCGCTCCGTCGGCACCGTCGTTGCATTCCGCGCGCCGACGGCGGCTTGCACGATCACGCCCAGTCCCATGAGTCCGAGCACGCCTACCATGCCGCGAGCGATCCACGGATTCATGGCGGGTCCCGCGACCCGCGCACGCGGGTTGTAGGGCGCGTACGGCGTGCTCGGCGCGGCACTACGTCCTGGCCCCGGCGCCGTGCTACGGGCCGGCGCGGCCCTCGAGGGCCCGCGCGGGTTCGCGCGGGGCGCAGCCGCAATCTGGAGCCCCGCGCGTCGGGCGGCCTGTACACCACTGGTGGCGGCCGTCGCGTTCAATCGCGCGGCCAGGGCGGCCATCGGTTCACGCTTGGACGGCGGCGCGATGCGGAGCTGCTCGGGTTGAATTGCACGGAGTGCGTAGCCCCAGCACTCCACCGCCCAGCGCGCCATGTCCGGCTGCACGAACCGCTCGGCCGACCATTGCATCACGAACGGCGCCACCAGTGCGTCCCAGCGCGCCGACTCCATCGCGCCGTCAGGTAGTCGCTCTCGGAAGCCGCGACGCAGCGCCTCGACGAGCAGTTCGGCCAGGGGACGTGCGTCACTGCCGGTGAAATCCAGCAGTCGGTTGCGCAGAATCAGCAACGAAGGCCGATCCCACGAGGTGGGTTCCTGCTCCACGAGCTGACGCAGCGCATCGCGCATGCGCACGCGCGGATCGACGAACGCCGTCATGTCAGGCGCTCACTCGGGGAGACGGATTGCGCTCAAGTCGGCGGTCACCACACACGACTGCGTACGACCCCAGCGAAGAATCGCCTGCGTGTACGTCTCCGTCTCGCCGATGAAGCCGTTGGACACAAAGCGACCGCGCATCCGGAATTGCCAGGGAATGTTGTTTGTGGTCCCCGACAGGGGCCCGGCGACAAAGCGCCCCTCGGAGTCGAGCGTTCCCGCCACGCCGCGCGAATCGAGGCGAAACGCGGCGCGACCCGGCACGTGCGTGATACGCTCTTCGGTTTCGCGCCCCACGCCAAGCGCGCTCGCCACCGATTCGCAGCTGGAGCTCCCGTCGACGGAGCGGATGCGCTGGGTCACGCGGTATCGGCCCGCCACACCGGCCAGCATCGGCGAGACGAACGGGGCATTGGGTGCGGTGGCCGACTCTGCGGCGCCGGTGAACGGCTCGTGCGGGGCCGCCGCAGGCGTGTCAGGGCCCGATCGTGCCGGTGATGCATTGGTGGAGGGTCGCGGTGTGATCGTGGCTGCACGGGGCACTGAGGCCGCCGGCAAAGACGACAGGGCCGGCTCGGCCGCCCCGGCCGCTGATGGCGTCCGATTGCCCAGCGCCCGCCACATCGAGATCGAGACCACCACCAACAATCCGGCCAACACCATGCCGGCCATTCGCTCCACCGACGAATACTTCGGACCTTGCACGCGGGATGCGCCGGGCACGAGTCGTCCGCTGTTGGCCAGCGCCGAACGCGCGCCCGGCTTTACAATGGCGCCCACGCCGAACGACGCTGGCCCGCCGGCCCACGATGGGGCATTCGGGCGCGCCGGTGTCGGCGCACTGGGCAGCGGTGGCAGGGTCCCGAAGCGCGCGGTGGCGCGGGCCAATGTTGCTTTCGCCGTGGCCGCCGCCGCGCTGGCGGTACCCGTGGCCGCGGCAGCGGGCACGATCTCCGTGGTCCGCAACTGAGGTGAGGCAATCCGCTCACGCGCTCCCGGCGCCGGTGACACCCCGAGCGCCCGGCCCCACACATCGACCGCCCAACGCGCCACATCGGGCTGCAGATATCTCGTCGACACGATCTGATGCACTAACGGCGCACGCGCCGTGTCCCACGCCGATGCCGAGAGCGGCGTGGGCGCGATGCGTTGCAGCGCGGGGCGCACGTTGTGTCCCAGGTCGAGCAGGAGATCGACCAGCGGACGATGATCACTGCCCGTGTCGTCGAGCAGGCGATTGCGCTGTTGCGTCGACGTCGAGGCGTGGTCACCGGCGTTCGGGTCCAGCGACCACTGTAGCCAGTTCGCGATCAGGGCGCGGCCTACACGCTGGAACGCGTCGGACTCGTGCACGACCGACGAGCCAAGCGGCGGGACAGGCGGTGTCATGAGACGCGGAGACGAGATCGAGTCCGATGTCGGAATCAGCCCACGTGGCTGAATCGCAGCACGCGCGCCGGGAGCGCATCGCCGATACGCAGCGAGAGCCCGCCCACGCACTCCACCGACGCGTTGCGGCCAATGGCCGCGCCGCCCTCTATGTACCACGGCGTGTCGCTGGTGTTCACCAGCCACCACTTCCCGCCGTGCTGCGCCACGTAGCCACGCGGGGTGCGATCGGCGCGCTCGTCCGGCAGTGTGCCGAGACAGAGATGCCAGTCGTGCAGCATGAGGTGATGCCAGAGCACGAGCTGATCCTTCTCGTCCACCATGCCGCGATCGGTGTCACGCCAGAGCTCCGTGATCAGCGGCGTGCCCGCCAGTCGCTCGTCGCCACGCAACGACGTATTCGGCAAGCCGGCACCGACAATCGTCCACTTGCCCGACGGCAACGGGTGCATGCGCTGCATCGTGCGATACAACGCCAGCTCCCACTCGGCCGCGTCGGCGCGCTTCGACGGCGTATGCAATCCATCCACGAACGTGCGCGTGAAGCATTGGGCCAAAGCGGAACCCAGTCGCATGTACGGCACGTCGATCTGCTTCACGGAAGGATTTCGGCGATCGGTGGGGTGCTCCACAAACAACGCCTGCGCGCCCATGGAAAGCGTCTCGTCTTCCTCGGCGGACCGCGCGCTGTTCACCTTCTTGCCCTGCAGCGGGTGGCGTTCGAGTAACAGCTCGTACAACAAGACCGCCAGCGCATGCTTGTCGGTGGCGATGGAGGGCTGCGCCTTGTTGGCCAACACTTCCGGCGCGATGTAGCCGGGTGTGCCGAGCACTGATGGCGGGGCGACGCCAGGAACTACGAGCGAGTCGATATCGATGATGCAGGCGTCGCCGCCCTTCGGATCGACCAGCACGTTCTTGTTGGAGAGGTCGGCGTGCGCGAGCCCGGCCATGTGCAAGCGACGCACGGCTCGGGCGAGGCGCACGGCGATCTGTAGGCGCGTGAGCAGTGATCCCGCTTCCGCCTGCGGCACGAACTTCGAGGCCTTGCCGCCGGTGAACCATCGCACCTCTTTCTCCTGCTTCGTGCCGAACCGATCGGCGAAGTAGAAGTTGGGGCGATAGGTCGGCGTGACGACACCGAGTGGTGGCCACACCAGCTGCTGCTTGCGTACGAAGTCCACGGGAACGGCGTGCTCGCCGTCGACCATGCCCACCGGCCACGAGTAGTACGGCGTCCAGTAGGCGCCGTTGGCGGCGAGGGTGGGATTGTAGTTGGTCAGAATACGCGTGAGCCGATCGACGCGCTCACGGCGATCGCTCAGCGACCCGTAGTAGAAGCCCACGGCATACAGCCGATCACGCGTAAGGAACACCCGCTTCTCGGCGCCGGTGCCCACGGGTTCGTCTTCGAGCTGCAATACGCGCCCATCGGTCAGGCGACAGCTTACGGTGCCCATGTTACGCCGTCCTGGCGGATCACGCACAGCGTCCGATCGTCGTTCTCGCCGCGCTTCTCGAAGGCCAGCCACTCGATGAGCGCATGCACCGGATCGGGGGCGCTCAACACTGGCGCATGAT
This sequence comes from Gemmatimonas sp., assembly GCF_031426495.1. Classification (NCBI taxonomy): domain Bacteria; kingdom Pseudomonadati; phylum Gemmatimonadota; class Gemmatimonadia; order Gemmatimonadales; family Gemmatimonadaceae; genus Gemmatimonas; species Gemmatimonas sp. Next base: position 83,256 of record NZ_JANPLK010000001.1, read on the forward strand.
GCGACGACGTCACGCCGCCGGCGCTCACGGCGTCGTTCACGCCGTGCAGCAGTTGGGTGTAGAGCGGGCCCGCATGCCGCGTGAACGGATACCACGGATCTTCCACGCCGTCGGTGGCGAGAATGAGGGCCGCGCAGGGCGCCGCATCGCGGATCACCAACGACTGCACCAGGTGCTCGATGGCGCCATCGTCGGGAAGGAAGTGTGCCACTTCGCCCGAGAACTCGGTGATCGCCCCGCTGAGTGGTTGGGAGACGGTGCCATCGGCGTTGAGCCACGCCGACGCGCCATCGCCTACCTGCAGTAGGCCGATTCGGCCGCCATGATGCGCGGCGACGAGCAACGTGGTACGCAGATCGCGCAGCGCGAGCCCACACTTCGCGGCGAAGTCACGTAGCGCACGATTGGCCGCCGTGGCGCCGTCCTCGAGGGCGCGCCCCAAGAGCGCCGGTTGCGCGGTGTCGGCGTGTCCGTGCTGCAAGGCCTCCCGTACGGTGTGCGTCGCCACGTGCGTGGCAATCGCGGCGCCGAGGCGACTGTAGGTGGCTGAGCCGGCGCCATCGGCGACTGCGGCGCACCAGCCGTGATCGAACAGCAGCAGCTGACCGGCATCTTCACGATGATCGCCACGATGCGCGTGCAGTCGGCCGCGTCGCGAGGCCACCAGCAACGACCAGCCGTCGCGGGCCGCGCGCGTACCAGTGGCTTCGGCTAGCGGGCCGTGCGCGTCGGGGCGCAGGAGCCCTGGAGCGACGGCGTCGAGATGGGCACTCCACTCCGCAGGGCACCACAGCGATATCGGCGGGGTGACCGTCCAGATGGCGCGCGCGGGCTCCGCGGCTACAGGTGCTGCCACCGGGACCTCGGGCAGCAGCGTATCGGGTGTCTCCGATTCCGAAGTTTCGTCGGGCACGCGTTTACGGTACGATCGTGATGCCGGGCGGCGGAGGCGGCAGCGTAATGCCACCGCCGTCGGCCATCGCACCCACCTTCGCGCTCGTCTGTTTCACCGACGCCGACACGAAGCGGAAGAACGCCTTGAACGCGTCGGGCGACATGTCCTGCATCTGAATCACGATCTCGGTGACCTGCTTGAGCGCCTCGACATCGGCCTGGTCGCCGCACGCCACGGCGATGATGTTGGCCGGGCGCCGTTCGCGGAGCTGCTGCGCATAGACGGGCCAGTCGACATCGGTGGGCGCGCCGTCGGAGAGAATAAAGACCAACGGACGCCAGTCGCCCTTCTGATCGGCGGTCGTGCGCACCAACTCGCGCTCGAAGACCTCGAGCAACAGGCGCAGCCCATCCCCGAAGTTCGTCTGTCCGCTCGCCTGCAACTCCGGCGGGTTGAATATTGCGACTTCCGTGAGCGGCACGATCTGCTGCGCGGCGTTGGAGAAGGTGAGCACCGACAGATACGCGCTCTCGATCGCCTGCGGGTCACCGAGCAGATCACGATGGAGTTGCCGGATCCCGGACTTCACGGACTCAATGGGGGTACCCTGCATCGAGCCGGAAACGTCGGCGAGGATGTAAACGGGAAGGCGACGGGTGGACACGGGAAGCTCGCTCGGAGGGCGGAAAGGGGACGGCCGGTGAACCGGCACTCGCGAGATGAATGCGGACGGGGCGACGGAGGTTTCGTGGACGACGACGTCACGCGCGGATCTAGGAACGCTACGTCGGTGCGTCACGATCCGGATGCCTGCCGCACGCCGCCGAAACGCGAAACCCCGTAGTACCGAGTCGGCACTACGGGGTCGATCGCGCGGTGGGCCAGGGGCCCTGTGCGCGGAAGCGCGGTGCTGCTCCTACTTCGGCGTGTTCGGGCTGCCCACGGCACCGCCAAGCACGGTCGGCGTCGGCACGGTCCGCGCACTGCTGCGCTTCACGGCCGGCACTGGTGCGGCGGCTGGAGCGGCCGGAGCCGCGGCGGCAGACGTGGTGTCCACCGTCGGCGTGAGGCCCTTGAAGGGCACGCCGTTCCAATCCGCGCGACCCCAGAGGGCAGGGTAGTCCTTCACCATCTGCGCACCATACAGCGGCTTGTAGTTGCCGTTGTGGCACGTCACGCACTGCGCCTTCGGCGCATCGCCCTGCGTGCCGAGTCGCACCGACGGATAGACCGGCTGCAGCGGCGACAGGTAGTTCTGGTTCACGTCACGCAGCATGAGAATGCCATGGTATGCGGTGACACGAGCCGGCGGTGCTTCCTTCCAGCTGGCGAACTGACGGCTGTTGTGACAGTACGTGCAGTTCACGCCCAACGAGCGGGACTGCGAAATCATGAGTGCGTACGTCCATTCCGTCTGCTTCACCGAGCTGCGATTCCCGTTCGACGGCGCCACATCTCGTGAAACGACACGCGCGCCATCACGATCGAGATAGTGCCGTAGATAGTCCGTCTGGCTCGAGTAGAACCACAGACCGTTCGGCAGCGGCTTGCCCATGTGACAGGTGTAGCAGGTGACGCCGGTGTTCTTCACGTGCTGCGAGTACTGGCCGTTGATCTGGCGGGTCATCTGCAGCATGCGTCGCGCCACGAGCTTCGTGTACAGTGGCTTGCCGTTGGGCAGCGTGTCAGCAGCGAGGTTCGCGATGTTGTGGCAGTAGGCACAGTTGCCGGTGCCGGCCACCCAGGTGCTCATGGCCACCATCGTCCGGTTGAACTCACCGACCGAGATGTCGTTCAGCACCTGCACGTTCTGCCACGGGAGGGGACCCGGCGGCGACTCGCCTGCCGGAGGAAGTGGCGTGGGGATCTTGATCTGCGCGAACTGTTTCTTCAGGTCACCGTGATCGTAGTTCTGCTCCATGCCGGTGCCGCGATACCCGACCTGCACCGAATCGGTTGCCGTGTCACCGCATGCGCCCAGGGAGAGCAGCGCAAGCGGGGCCACGAGGCCGATGGAACGTCGAAGGATGCTCATGGCGTCTTCCCTCCGACGGACGGAGCAGGCGGCTTGACCGTGGCCGGAGCGGCCGCGGCAGGCGTGGACGGTGCCGCCACAGAATCCACCTTGGTCGAATCGGCCGTCATCGAATCCGCCGGAGCCATCATGGCGGTCGAATCGAGCATCATCGCGGGCTGCGGAGCGACATACGACGGAAACGAATCCGGAGCGGTGCCCTGATATCGACCACGCAGCAGCTGCTGCTGTTCTTCCGTCAGGGTGTTCTGCGCCGGGTACGGGGCCACGAGGCCGTGCTTCACGCCCCAGAGGTACCAGTTGTCGACCACAGTGCCCGTGAGCAGGATGCCGATACCGCCGCTGAACGTCGTCAGCACGGCAAACCACCACGACCAGCGGTGAATCGATTCCATCGTGGCGTTGAAGCCCATGGTCCAGCGCCAGAACAGCATGGAACGTTCGGCGGCGGTACCACGATCGGTGATCTGTTCGATTTCGCGTTCACCGCCCAACCGGGCCACCGCCAGAATGGTGGCGCCGTGCATCGCGAACAACACGGCGGAGCCGTACAGGAAGGCGATGGAGAGGGCGTGGAACGGATTGTAGTACAGGTTGCCGTAGCGAATCGAGAACGCCGACGTCCAGTCCAAGTGCGGGAAGATGCCGAAGGGCACCATCTCGCTCCAGCTGCCCACGAGCAGCGGCTGGAAGAAGAACGTGGAGTACAGGAAGATCGCGCTGGCGAAGGCCCACGGGAGGTGCGTGCCCATGTTCAGGGCGCGGGCCCGGCGATACACGCGAACCCACCAGAGCAGGATGCTGATCGTCAGGAAGAATCCGGCCATCAGATACCAGCCACCCTGCGCGAGTGGCGGGACCCGCAGTCCGTACTGCGGTGGTGGCGGTTCGAGGGCGAGCCACGGAAGCTGCCGGATGAACTCCACCGGGTCCCAGCCCACCGAGGCCCACATGTTGAGACCGATGATCTCGAAGGCCATGAAGCCGAAGATGAGCGACAGGACGCCTGCCCATCCGAGATAGATCGGTCCGATCTGCGCGTCGCCGAACTTGCCGGCGAGATACGAGAAGGTCCCGGTGCCGTAGCGCGTGCCGGTCGATTCGTCGATCTCGATGCCGGCTTCGGGAAGTGTCCGGACCTGGACGCGCGTGAAGAGGTTCTGGTATTCGAGCATGTGCCCTCGCCTCAGCGCCAGATCGGAAGATTGAGCCACCAATTCCACCACTCAGGCCAGCCCTTGGTCCAGAAGGGGCCGGAAATCACGATGCAGATCGCACTCCAAACCGCTGCGCCGACCGCGAGGAACAGGCCGAGACGGTGGATGCCGATCGCGCCGATCGAGTAGCCGAGCAGGTCGCGGAAGAAAACGTTTTCAGTTTCACTGGTCCCGACGGGCGTGCCTTTCTTCGGATTCGTCACCGACAGGATCAGGGATCCGTGCATCGCCAGGGCGAGGCAGTTGGTGAAGAAGAAGGTCACGGCGATCATGTGCGCCGGATTGTAGTGGAAGTGGAGGTACTGGTACCCCACGTTCGACACCCAATCCAAGTGCGAGAAGATCCCGTACGGAAAGCCGTGTCCCCATGCGCCAAGGAGCATCGGTCGGATCACGACGAGTGTTGCGTAGGCGAGCACGGCACCGCCGTACGCCCACGGGATGTGCATGCCCATGCCGAGCTTTCGACTGATCTCGGCTTGACGCAGCGCCCAACTACCAAAGGCGCCAAGTGCACACAAAGTGATGATCTGCCACAGCCCGCCTTCACGGAGCGGGGCAAGCCCCAAACCGTACTTGAGATCGGGTGGGGCAATACTGATCTGCCAGAGGTTCCACGTCGGTCCCATCGCCGCGCCCCACACGCACAAGAGCGTGCCGAGTGTGACGAAGAAAATCGTCGTGACCCCAAAGAAGCCCACGTAGAACGGACCGAACCAGAAATCGAACAGATCTCCGCCGATCAGCGTACCACCGCGGACACGGTACTTCTTTTCAAAACTCAGCATCGCCATGGGCGATCTCTCCGGACGCGCAGAGATGGACGAACGGGGGGGAGGGTACCACTCGCTGGCGTCGGCCGGGGATGGCGTCGCACTGACACGTGCGAGGCGCCATCCCGGCTACGACGCGCGACGAATTATCGGCCTGGCGGAAGCGGCGACATTTCTGCCGCAGCGGCTGGCGCCGATGCCCCGACGGGCGCCTGGGCAGCTGACAGCGTACCATTCTCGATCCACGAATAGCGCTGCGAGCTGAGCAGGATGAAGTGAATGACCAGCGCGAGCACGGCGAGGAAGCCAACCATGGCGACCATCACGCGTCGTGGGTCAAACATCAACCAAATGCGGTGCATAACAAAACCTCGAGAGAAGGTGTAGGAGCCCTTCCACCATGACGGCGGCTACCGTCACGCAGCAGGGGTCAGGCTGACAAAAAGGTCAGCGGACCGCTGTCGGAGGCGTCTGCGCGTTGTACTGCGCCTTCTTGTACTTCGGCCAACCCGTAATCGAGTAAGCCCACATATGGATGATCAGCGCCATGCCAGCCAGGAAAAATCCGAGGCCGCTCATGATGATCTGTGGATCCATGCCCTGCCAGATTCTGTGCATCAGTTGTGCTCCGAATCAGAGGGTTAGAACCACGGACGCCACTGCCACGCAAGGAAATGCGCGACTGCAGCAACGATGATGTAGCCGAGGGTACCGGTCACGAAGTATCCGTGAAAACGCCGGGCCTCGTCCTCAGTCATTCCGCCTTTTTCCATCATGCCTCCGAAAAATGCGAGTTGCCGCGCTCAACCCGCGCGGCGGGGGTGCCGAGCTCTCACAGCCTCGGCCAACTAGCTTCAGTTGACGGGTGTAAACTGTGCCTTACACTCAAAAGCGTCAAGAAGAATTTACGCTTTTCGGTAATATTCCTGTACGCGGCGCATACCACTCCGATTTAGCACTCGATAACATCGTGTCGTCCCTTTTTGAACCACCTCAGAGCTGGCCACACCGAGCACACTCCCGATTTCTCGAGCTCGACGGCATTCGCTGGCACTTCCAGCAGCTCGGCACCGGCCCGGTGGTGCTCCTCGTCCACGGCACGGGCGGCAGTACGCACTCCTGGGCCGACTGCGCCGCCGCACTTTCAGAGAAGTTTACGGTCATTGCGACCGATTTGCCCGGTCACGGCTTCACCGCGGTGCCTCCGGCAGTGGCGCGCGCGCGAAATGTCTACACCATCGATGGCATGGCCCGCGCCCTTCAGCAGCTGCTCCACGCGCTGCAGGTGCAGCCGGTGATTGCCGCCGCACAATCGGCCGGGGTGCCGGTGCTGCTGCGCATGGCCCTGCAGCGCAGCATCGCGCCGGCGCGGATCGTGGGGCTCTGCGCAGCCGTGGTGGCCCCGCCAGCGTGGTATGTGCGCTTTATCGCGCCAATCATCGGATCGGTGGTCGAAAGCGATGCGGTGGCGCTCAGTGCCGCCAAACTGGCCGCCGGCACACGCATCATCCGCGCGATGCTCGACAGCACGGGGAGCACGCTCACCCCGGCACAACTGGCGCAGTATGAGCTGCTGTGCGGGATGCCCACGCACGTGCACGCGGCGCTGGCCATGATGGCGCGGTGGGATCTGCCCACCCTCATGCGTGATCTGGCCACGCTGGAGACGCCGCTCGATGTGATCGCGGGGCGGCGGGACCGGTGGGTGCCGGAAGCGCAACTGCGGCGCGCGGTGGCGAGCGTGCGAGGGGCGACGTACAGGGTGGAGGAAGGAGGACACCTGCTTATGGAAGAGCGGGGGGAAGAGGTGGCGCGATGGATAGGTGGGGAGACTGCTTGAACGGCGCCAAGAGTCAACGGCGCTAAGAATCAACAGCGCGAAGAATTAGGGGCGCTAAGAATTAGGGGCGTACAGAAAAGAGAAAGCGGGACGGCAAACTTCGTTTGCGTCCCGCTTTCTGCGTGTACGACGTGGTGGGGCTCGATCAGCTCACGCCGACGAGGCCTCGGCGGGAGGCCAGGACGTGATCGCGGGTGACGATAGCGTCGCCTAGGTCGCGGGCATCCTTTTCACACAGATCGCGCAGGCGCTTGGCGGCGCTGATGCGGATCAGGATGGGATACGTCTCCACGATCTCATCAAACGCGCTCTTCGCCTCATCGTCCCACGGTAGTTCCTTGTGCATGCGCGCGGGGGTGGCGTCGATCTTGTCCATGTCCGTGCCCAACGGCAGGATGTGAAACAGCGCATCGAACAGCTGGTTGCACACTTCCTGAATCAAGTACGTCGCGCCGGAGTACCCCATGAACGGCGTGCCCAGATGGCGTCGGATGATCGCTCCGGGGAACGATGCCGGGATGTACATCGATCGTGCGCCGGTTTCCGCCAGATACATGCGCTCGTTGTAGCTGCCGAACATCATGAGCGGCGGCGTGGTGCGGATCGCTTCGCGTACGGCCTGATTGTCGGGCTTCACACCCGGACGACGTGAGAACGCGAACGTGCAGGGCAGCCCCATCTCCGTCTCCAGGAAATGGCGCACACCGCGGGCATACGTTTCATTGGCCACGATCGCGAAGCTGGCGGTGCCGAAAAAGTCCTGCGTGACGCTGCGCCAGAGATCCCACAACGGCTTGATCGTCGTGTGCTTCTCCTTCTCGATGAACGGCTCGGGGTCGAGCCCCAGCATCTCGCCCAGTGTTCGCAAGAATTTCGTCGTGCTATGCAACCCGATCGGCGCCTGCAAATACGGACGCTCCAGCGCTTCGCACAGCATGCGGCCGAACTCGCGATACATGCACACGTTCACGTCGGCATCGACCAAGCGCGGCACTTCTTCCAGGTGGCTGCCCATCGGGAACACCATGTTCACTTCGGCGCCGATGCCTTCCACCAACCGACGGATCTCGGCGAGATCGCTGGCTGAGTTGAAGTAGCCGTAAATCGTGCCCACGATGTTCACGCGGGGCTTGTCGCCTTCCTTCTTCTCGCGACGCTTCGGCGCGATCCCTTTCTTCAGGCCATACTCGGTCCACAGCCAGTACAACGCCCGTTCGGCGGCCTGCCACTGATCTTCATCAATGGTGCGCGGCAGAAAGCGCTGGATATTCGTGCCTTCCGGCGTGACGCCACCGCCGATCATCTCGGCGATCGACCCCGTCACGACCACGGCCGGGAGTTCGGGGTCGAGCGTCTTGTGCGCGCGGCGCATGGCGCCTTCGGTGCCGTTCCGTCCGAGTTCGTCTTCGCCGAGTCCGGTCACGACGATCGGGAGCTCGTGCGGCGGCAGGGCATCGGTGTAGTGCAGCACCGAGGTGACCGGCAGATTCTCGCACCCCACCGGTCCGTCGATGACGACCTGCAGGCCTTTGATCGCGGTGAACACGTACACCGCGCCCCAATAGCCACCAGCGCGATCATGATCGAGCACCAGCATCAGACCATCTCCTGCGCCTTGCGCGCCTTGGCCAGCTTGGCCAGATGGCGCTTGTAGTGATCACGGAACTCGGGATGATCTTGCGGCACATTTTCCCACACCCCGCTCGCGAAGCCGGTGCCGACGCCCTCGAAGAACGCCGTCATGGTATCGAAGCGCGCCTTGTTGCCCAGCGCGGCATTCACGACGGTGGCCAACGAGCCCGCACCGGCGGGACCCATCAACGGACGGGCCGAGATCAGGTTCGTGAAGTACAGCGACGGGATCGACATCTCCTTTGCCTTCTGCACGACCGGCGTGGTGCCGATGGCGAGATCGGGCTTGAACTCGTGCAGCGCCGCGAGGTCCTGTTCCAGCGACGCACGATACTGCACGTGAATGCCACGCGCGGCGAGCCATTCGCGATCGACTTCGCTGTATGGGGTGCGCGGGCAGGCGGTGCCCACATAGCGCACATCGGCGCCGCTTTCCACCAACAGTCGCGCCACGAGCAGCTCCGAGCCTTCGTAGCCCGACATCGTGATGCGTCCCGTGATCGGCATCTTCGCCAGCGCGCCCTTGATCATCGGCAAGAACTTGTTCTTGGCGGCATCAATGTGATCACGCGACACGCCCGCCATCTGACCGATGGCTTCGAGCCAGCTTTCAGTGCCGTCGTAGCCGACCGGAGCCGAGCCCACGATGGGGCGTCCGGCCGCCGTGAATTCACGATACGACGCGGTATAGAACGGGTGAATCGCCGCCACACCCACGCAGTCGAGTGCCGCGTACAGCTCGCGCCACTCGCGCGTGGGGACCACGGGGCCAGCGGCCAATCCCATCGGCTCGAGCATCATCGCGATGCCGATTGGGTCGACCGGGAACATCTCACCGACCAACGTGACCGTGGGCTTCTCGCTCACACCACCGCGCGGCGCAGCGACTGGACCGAGTTCGGCCTCCGTGCGTGCATAGCGCAGCATCGCACCGGCGAGCACGTCCTTGGCTTCGGCATGCGTGGGCACGCCAAAGCCCGGCACGTCGATGCCGATAATGCGGACGCCGTTGATTTCCTTGGGCAGCAACTGCAGCGGCACACCGGATGCCGTCGGCACACACAGATTGGTGATCACGATGGCGTCATACAGCGCCGGATCGGCCATCTTGAACACTGCATCGCGGATGTCTTCGAACAGCTGTCCCGTGACGAGACTCTCGGAGTTGAACGGCACGTAGCCCACCGTGCGTCGCGCCCCGTAGAAGTGCGACGTAAAGGTGAGTCCGTACACGCAACACGCGGAGCCCGACAGGATCGTCGCCGTGCGGCGCATGCGCAGTCCCACGCGCAGTGATCCGAACGCGGGGCACATGCTCTGCGGCTGATCGTGCGGTCCCTTCGGATAGTCGGCGGCGTAGCGGTCGAGCGTTTCGCTCTTTCCCGCCGCTTTCGCGGCCGCCAACATTTCGTCGGCACCGGCGTGACATCCGAGTCCGTCGGCCGCCGTTGCGGCGGTGTTGATCGCGTTGCCGTCGATCACGGGCAACGCGCGTGATGAAGGCTGATCGGCGTCGTTGGCCGTGGGCGTGCTGCCCGCGCCGTCGTAGACGACCTCGCGTAGCCCTTCACCGTTGTTGATGTTGCTGCTCATGTCGGTCTCGTGATCAAACGGTGTCGTACACGACTTCGAGCGACGGCTTGGTGACGTCTTCGCGACCAACGAGGTCGAACATTGTGGCTGGCTCGAGCACCACGTTGCCGCCGACCTGGCTTGCGGCAAAGAGGCCAAGCAGTTCGTCCTGCGTGAGCGGCTTCGGGCGGACGGGCGGTGCGTCGGCCACGGCCTGCGCGAGTTCACCGAACAAGGGGCCCCACTCACCACCGGGGAAGCCGATGATCTCGTAGTTCGCGCTCTTCTTGCGGATGTCGTCGTTGGCCGGAACCTTCGCCAGAATCGGGATGCCCGCTTTGGCCGCGAATGCTTCGGCTTCGCCGGTACCGTCGTCCTTGTTGATCAGGATACCGGCCACGCCCACATTGCCGCCGAGCTTGCGGAAGTATTCCACCGCCGAGCAGACGTTGTTGGCGACGTACAGCGACTGCAGATCGTTCGACCCGACCACGATCACCTTCTGACACATGTCGCGGGCGATCGGCAAGCCGAATCCGCCGCACACCACGTCGCCCAAGAAGTCGAGCAGCACGAAGTCGAAGCCCCATTCATGGAAGCCCAGCTTCTCGAGAATTTCGAATCCGTGGATGATACCGCGTCCGCCGCAGCCGCGGCCCACTTCGGGGCCGCCGAGCTCCATGGCGAACACGCCGTCGCGCTTGAAGCAGACGTCGCTGATGGAGACTTGCTGGCCGGCGAGCTTGAGGCGGGACGATACTTCGATGATCGTGGGGCAGGCGCGGCCACCGAAGAGCAACGAGGTCGTGTCGCTCTTGGGGTCACAGCCGATGAGCAGCACCTTCTTGCCCTGCTGCGCCATCATGTACGAGAGATTGGCCAGCGAGAAACTCTTGCCGATGCCGCCCTTGCCGTAGATCGCGATGATCTGCGTCTCCTTCGTGACCGGGCCGGTGTGCACCGCATCGGGGGCAGTAGCGGCTTCATCGCGCACACTCGAGTGCAGCTGATGCAGGGCGCCGTTGGCGGAGCTGGTACCGTCTTCACTCATGCAGCCGTTCTCCAGTCGAGGATCATCTTGACGCAGTGGGAATCGCCGAACGCGGTCGAGTAGGCGTCGGCGGCACGGGATACCGCTTCGCGATGCGTGATCAACCCGTCGAGCGCGAGCGCTCCCGAGTTCGCCAGCGCCGCAATGGTCTGCAGGTCGGACTCCTTCCACTGCGCCGCGATGCGAAAGCGTGCCTGTCGCATGAACGCCGGCGGAAAGGTGAAGCTCACGGGCTCACTGTAGAAGCCCGCCAGGCAGATCTCACCACCGGGGGCCAGGCGCGCCACCAGCGAGTCGATCAGGCCGTTGGCGCCGCTCACTTCACAGATCGTGCGATAGTCGCGGCGGGTGTCGGTATGCGGGTGGATGACGTCATAGCCACGCGCGCCATCCATGCGCACCGGGTTGATCTCCCACACCGTCGGCCGCTTGCCGCCGTACAGCACCACCAAGCGCGCGATGAGCCGACCCAATGCCCCATGGCCGACAATCAGCTCCGGCAACAGCTCCGGCACGTCGCGGGGCGACACGCCGGGAGCCGCTGCACAAAGGGCGTTGTGGGCCGTGGCGGCCAACGCAAACAAGGCGCCCCGTTCACCGAGCCGAGGGTCGAGCACCACCGTCTTGGTGCCGGGGACCACCACCAACGAGGCCTGTCCGCCAAAAAGCCCGAGCGCGTCGGTGAATCCGCGAGATCCCGCGATATAGACCAAGTCGCCGACCGATCGGCCCGATTCCGAGCCGGCGTCGAGAATCTCGCCGACGCCCTCATAGCCGGGCACGAGCGGATACCCGAGCCCCGGAAAGGGGGGCATAGTGCCGGTCCAGAGCATGCGCTCCGTGCCGGTGGAGATGCCAGACCAGCGCATCTGTACCAGCACGTCGGCGTCGGTGGCGGGCACGAGGGTCAGCTCGCGCACGGAGAGCTGTTGAGGCTGTTCGAAAACGACGGCGGTGGTCTTCACAAGTGTAACGTGTTGTTGACACCTGATACTGTCAACATTGGAAGAGTGACTTTATCGGGATTCGCGCGAAGGGCCCGGCGACCGCTTGGTCGCGTGCGGCGTCAGACTTCGGCCACGATCAGTCCCGTCTGGATCGGAAAGCGGGTGGAGACCTCGCGGCTGCGCCGGAAACCCGCCGCCTGCAGCATCTGATGCAGCTCGGACGCCCGTCGCGCGCGGCCTTTCCCCATCGCCATCAGATAGAAGGAGAAGTAGGCGTCGCCCACCGTCTCCGCGCCGCGGACACCGGCCATCGCTTCGGCGATCAGCAGCACGCCGCCACTGGGCAGCGCGGCCCGCACCCGCTTGAGCAGGCGCAGTACCGACTCGTCGTCGTGGTCGAGCAACACGCGCACGAGCGAAATCACGTCGGCGCCGGTGGGCAGGGCATCGGCGTGAAAGTTGCCGCCATGACAGTCCACTCGACCGGCGAAGCCGGCCTGACCGAGTCGCGTTTTCGCCCGTGCCGCGACCGCGGGGAGATCGAACAGCCGCAGCTGCAGGGTGGGGTGCTTCTGGCCCACCAGCGACAGGAACACGCCTTCGCCTCCGCCTACGTCGAGCAGGCACTGATGCTTCGAGAGGTCGTAGGCGTCGAGCACGTCGTGGGCAACGGGCGGGAGCGTATCGGCCATGATCTCCGAGTACGCCGCTACGCGGGCGTCGTCGATCTGCTGCGGTCGCGGGGCATCGGCATATGACCAGTAGCGCGAGAGCTCCGTGCGGAAATCGGCGCCCTGCCGCAGCAGCGCCACCGGGTCGCTGAGATCCTGATACGCCATCCGGTGGTGCCGAATGAGCGCCAACACGCCCGTGTTTCCGACGAGCGGGGCGCCGAGCGCACCGAGCGCGTAACGTCCGTGTCGCCGCTTCATGAGCAGGCGGAGGGACACCGCCGCATTCAAGAGCCGCTCCGTACTGGCCCGCGCCAGGTTCGTGTGCTCGGCAATCTCGTCCACCGTGCGCGCGCCTCCCGCCAGATAGGCAAACAGGTCGAGCTCCACGCAGGCCAGCAGGGTCTGGGTGTAGACGAAGCCGGACACAATGTCGAACAGCGCTCGGGACCGGCGCATAGTGACCGCTCGGGTGAGCGGGAATCGCGCGCTCCAGCGCTGGAACTTGTCGGTCGCGACGAGGGCGTTCCATCGATCGCGCACACGCTCATGCCACGCGATCGGCGGCGCGACCGCCGCGGGGCTCAGTCCGCTCGTGGACTGGGCGGTGCTTGGCGTTTTGGCGCGCTCGGTCGCCATGGCCGGTGCCTGCGGGGCCGTCAGGGCCTGTTCGGGAGGGTTCACGGGCCGACGTTAAGCAGCGGAAACGAGAGTGTCAAGAAAAGTGTACACATAGGGTGTAAAGCTCTTGCGACGCCGAGTCCCCGATCCTATCGTCGGGGACGGTGGATTGGCCCGGACGTGGCCGCACCACGAACCTTTTTGAGTCCGCATGCGACCGGTATTTCCGTTCAGCGCGATCGTTGGCCAGGACGAGATGAAGCTGGCGTTGTTGCTGGTGGCCGTCGACCCGACCATCGGTGGCGTCATGGTCTTTGGCGATCGCGGCACCGGCAAGTCGACGGCGGTCCGCGCCCTCGCCGGGCTGTTGCCCCCCATGAAGGTGGTGGCCGGCTGCCGCTACGGCTGTGACCCCCAGTCCAATGGGGCCCGATGCGACGAGTGTCAGGCCCGGGCGGTCGCTGGGGGCCACGTGAAGTCGGTGTTGGCACCGGTGCCGGTGGTGGATCTTCCGCTCGGGGCGACCGAGGATCGGGTCGTCGGTGCCCTCGACCTCGAGAAGGCCCTGACCACGGGTGAGAAGGCATTCGAGCCCGGCCTGTTGGCCCGCGCCCATCGCGGCTTTTTGTATGTCGACGAAGTGAACCTGCTGGAAGATCACTTGGTCGACCTCTTGCTCGACGCCGCCGCGACCGGCGAGAACGTCGTGGAGCGCGAGGGCGTGAGCATACGCCATCCGTCGCGCTTTGTGCTGGTGGGCAGCGGCAATCCAGAGGAGGGGGAGCTGCGACCGCAGCTGCTCGACCGTTTCGGACTCGCGGTCGATGTACGCACGCCGACGGTGATTGCCACGCGCATTGAGGTGATCAAGCGCCGCGATGCGTTCGATCGCGATCCCGTGGCGTTCATGACGCACTGGCACAAGGCCGACGCGAAAGTGCGTCGTCATCTCGAAAAGGCGCGCACGCGACTCGACGCGCTGGTCGTCTCCGACGCCGTGCTCGAGCGGGCGGCGACGCTCTGTTCGCAGCTGGGCACCGACGGTCTGCGCGGCGAGCTGACGCTGCTGCGCACGTCGCGCGCGATGGCAGCGTACGAGGGTGACGACGAAGTGACGCTCGCCCACCTGCGTCGGATCGCACCGATGGCGCTCCGTCATCGCCTGCGCCGGAACGTGCTCGACGACGCCGGGTCGACCACCCGTGTGGAGCGTGCCATCGCGGAACTGTGGGGCGATGTCGTCGCCAACCGTTGACCTGCCGCGCGGTGGTCCCGCGCTGACGGCGTTGTTGCTGGCGGTTGATGCGCGCGGACTCGGTGGCGCGATGCTCGATCATCCGCTGCACGAGCAGGCGCGCGCGTTTTCGTTGCTCGTGCAGCGCGCGCTCCCCGATGGCGCGCCGCTGCGTCGCGTGCCGTCGAGTGTGACGCCCGATCGCTTGTATGGGGGCGTGGATCTCGCCGCCACGCTCTCAACCGGCCGGCTCGTGTCGGAACGCGGCGTGCTGGCGGCGGCCGACGGCGGGGTGGTCGTGGTCCCGATGGCCGAACGCCTGTCGATCGCGGCGCGCACGGCGTTGTGCGAAGTGCTCGATCACGCCGAGGTGCAGGTCGCGCGCGACGGCATCGGTGAACAGCACGCGGCACGCGTCTGCGCCATCATCATGGACGAGTCGATCGACGACGAGTCGGTACACGACGCACTGCGTGAACGACTGGCCTTCATGGTGCGCATGAGCGGCTCGGCCGCCGAAGCGCTGCTTGATGACACCGACGAGCGCGCGGTGGCGTCGTGGGAACGTCAGGCGCGTGACGCGCGCCATCGGCTCATGTCGGTGAGTGTGGACGAATCGTGGATCGTGGCGATCTGTGAAACCGCCGACGCGTTCGGGATCGACTCGGTGCGGGCGCCACTCCTGGCACTGCGCTGTGCCCGCGCGCATGCGGCGTTGCACGGACGGCTCATGATTACCGAGGCCGATGCGGAAGTCGCGGCGGCGCTCGTGCTGGCGCCGCGCGCGACGCGACTGCCGCCGCCGCCCGAGGAGCCGGCCAACGACAACGCGCAGCCGGGTGAGCCGCCACCGTCGCCGCCGGCTTCGCCACCGGAGCCGCCTTCGGCGACCGATGGCGACGCGGCCGACGCGCCCGAGCCTCCGACGCCGCCCGACACGGAGTCGCCCGACACCGACGCCGACGAGTCGGAGCAGAACGACGATGCGCCGTCGCCGCCGTCAAGCAGCACCGACGTACTGCGGGAAGCGGTGACGTCAGCGCTCCCGCCGGGCATGCTCGCGCAACTCCTGGAGAAGGTGAACGGTGGCTCGATGCAAGGGCGCGTTGGCGCGGAGAAGCAGAACATGCTACGCGGCCGTCCACGCGGGTCGCGCAGTGGACTGCCCCGCGGTGGATCGCGCTTGCATTTGCTGGAGACGCTGCGCGCGGCCGCACCGTGGCAGCGCGCACGACTCCAGCAGACCGCATCGGATGCGCTCGTGTCGATGGCGCCGGCGACGAAGGCGCGACCGACAACGGTGCGACCGCGCGTGAACATCCGTCGCGAAGACTTCCGCATTCGTCGCTTTATCGAAAAGACCGGTACGACCGTGCTGTTCGTCGTCGACGCCTCGGGTTCGTCGGCAGTGAATCGGCTTGCCGAGGCAAAAGGTGCTGTCGAGATGCTGCTGGCCGAGAGCTACGCGCGTCGTGATCGGGTGAGCTTGATCGCCTTCAGAGGGCAGGGCACCGAGTTGCTGCTGCCCCCCACACGTGCCCTTGCTCGCGCCAAGAAAGTGTTAGCGGCGTTGCCCGGCGGTGGCGGCACGCCGCTGGCGCACGCCATCGAAGCCGCGCTCGAGCAAGCTCTGGCCGCCAAGCGCGGCGGAAGCGCGCCGCTGGTGGTGATGCTGACCGATGGTCGCGCGAACATTGCGCGAGATGGCACGCCGGGGCGTCCCGGTGCCGAACGTGATGCGTTGGCGGCCAGCGCGCGCTTCGCCCAACAGAACATTCCCGCGCTGTTCGTGGATACTTCATCGCGCGGTGAGCCGGTCGCGCGTCGCGTCGCCGACGCGATGCGGGCGCGGTATGTGCTGCTCCCAGCGGCGAATGCGAAGGCGCTCGGAGGCCTCGTGCGTACCGCGATGCAAATGGCCGAGGGATCCGACCGTGCATGAAACGCCGGTGGCACCGCGAACCCTGTGGCCTTGGCAGTCGCTGGTCCGCGTGCGACATCCGTCGATGTTGTACGACACCGACATCGCGACCCGTGAAACGTCGGTCCGCGTGGCGCTGCGCTCGCTTGTGGTCGTCGTGTTCTTTTGGTGGGCCGCGACCGGGCTGATTTTCGCGCTCGAACGGTCGACGGGCACGCGAGTGCTCGGTCTGGTGCTGGCGAGTGCGATGGCGGTGTGGGGGGCGTGGCTGCTGTATCTCGAACGTGATCGTGGAACGCCCTCGGGCGCACGGCGCAGCTTCCTTGGCGCGGCATTCCTGTGGACGTGGGTCCAGGTGGCTTTCTACGGGGGATGGTTGGTGGGACCGTCGTCATTGATGGTACCGATTCCCGCAGAGTCGCCGAGTTGGTCGTTGGCGGTGCGTTCCGTGCTGTCCATGTTTTGGTATCAGCTTGCCATGCTGGCCGTGCTCGCCATTACGGGATATCTCACGGCGCGCCGTGCGAATCGCGCGGGCTGGTGGGCGCTCGTGCTCTTCTGGGCAACGCACCAAGCAGCCAGTATCAATATTTTCTTCGGTGTCGAGAATCCCGGCCGCGGATTTTTCCCGGAGCCGCTCACCTATCTCGAGTCATACTTCGGCCCGCAGCGCAACAGTTGGCTGCTCCCGATCACGGTGGCGGTGCTGCTCGCCTTTACTCTGCGTACGATCATCCATGCGCTGCGCGACCCCTCGCCGCTGCGACGTCAGGGCATGATGCTACTGTCGGTCCTGGGCGTGCTTGGCGTGCTCGAACTCGCGGTGCTCGGCACACCGGTGTCGTTGCCGCTCTGGGAAGCGTTCCTCGCCGTGCGCGGGTACTGAGCGCACGGGCTACTCGTGGCGCAATGATTCGATGGGGTCCAGCCTTGCCGCACGGCGGGCTGGCACCAGACCGAAGATGATGCCGATGCCGACCGACACCACGACGGCAATCACCGTGAGCGACACGGGCACGGGCGCCGAGATGTCGAGCGCAAACGAGGCCACGCGACCGAGCGCGAGACCCACGATGATGCCGATCAGCCCGCCGATGCCCGTGAGCGTGCAGGCCTCGATGAGAAACTGGAGCAGAATGTCGTTGCGCGTGGCGCCCAGCGCTTTGCGCACGCCGATCTCCCGTGTGCGGCTGGTGACCGACACCGTCATGATCGCCATCACCCCGATGCCGCCCACCAGCAAGGCGACGCCCGACAGCACGATCATCACCAGAAAGAAAACACTCGTAATACCATTGAACGTATCAAGGATCTGGTCCTGCGTGACGAGGTCGAAGCTGTTCGTGCTGCCCGGTCGAAGGCCGCGCATCTCGCGAATCGCCATCACCGCCGCGCCCTGCGCATCCGCCACGCTTACACCGGCCCGTGGCTTGACCGGGATCCAGAGCGCGTTCGTCTTGTCGATCGGGTAGCTGCGCTCCATGAACTTGTACGGCACGACCGCGCCAACGGCCTGCCCGGGAGGCGCGAAGATATTGCCCGGCTCCTGCCAGAGACCGATCACCACGAGCGGACGTCCGCCCACTTGGACTTGCCGGCCCAGCATGCGCTCGCGGCCGAACAGACTTCGCGCCGTTTCGTCCTGCAGGACCACGACCGGCGCTCCCGAATTGAGCTCGTTGCGCGTGAACCATCGGCCTTCCACGAGTTCGCCGCCTTGAATGCGCGTAAACCCGTCATCGGCTCCGAAGATGGCCATCGACTGCGACCGCACGCCTTCCGATTCGATGCGCGCCAGCGTTTGTGCCCACAGTGATGCGTACGCGATCTCCGGCAGGCGGCGCAGCGCCTCTGCCTCGGTCTCCGAGAGATCAGGGCGAATGCGCACTTCCTTCGGCAGGTTATCCGGGTTGAGCGGCGTCTGCGAGAACTTCTTCATCACGTAGAACGTGGTGGGCCCCGCGACCTCGATCGTGGTGACGATCTGTGAGCGGATCCCTTCCACGATGGCGGCCATCGCCATGACGGTCGCCACGCCGATCACGACACCTAGAATGGTCAGCGACGAGCGCAGCTTGTTCACGCGGATCGCATCGAACGCCATGAGCACGTTCTCGCCGAACGCGCCGACTCTGAGGCCCATCGCTCAGGTCTCCGCGCGCATGGCGGTGATCGGATCGAGCTTGGCCGCGCGCGATGCGGGATACACGCCGAACAGCACCCCGACGCCCGCGCCCAGTGACAGCGCGAGTCCAACACTCCACAACGACACGCGGGCAGGCAGGGGAGAAAACGCCGCGATGGCGGCCGCCAGCCCCCATCCCGCGGCGACGCCCAGCAGGCCACCACAGATCGCCAGCGCGACCGCCTCGGCGAGGAACTGACGGCGCACGTCGGCGGCGGTCGCACCCACCGCTTTCCGCAGCCCGATCTCGTGCGTGCGTTCGGTGACGCCCATGAGCATGATGTTCATGATCACGATGCCGCCCACCAGAATCCCGATCGCGACCACGGCCGGGACGACGGCGAAGAGCACTTTGGTGAGCTGCTTCCAGAAATCGACCAGCGCGTCGGCGGTACCGACATCGAAGTTGTCACGATCGGATGGCCGCAACCGGCGCGCGAGTCGCATCGCCTCCTGCGCCCGCGCCATCGCCGGGCCGACTTCGGAGGCCTCGTGCATCTTGATCGAGATCGTCGTGTTCTGACGACGGCCGTAGATCGCTTCGAACGCCGAGATCGGCATCAGGGCAAAGCCGTCGAACGATTGGCCCAACACGCGGCCTTTGCGGGCCACCACGCCGACGATCGTATAACGCTGCCCCATCACGCGCACATCTTTGTCGATGGCGGAAGCGCCCTGAAAGAGTTTCTGTGCGACATCGGCACCGACCACGATCACGTTGCGCCGCTCACGCACATCGATGTCGCTGAGTGGCTGTCCTTCGGTGAAGCGATAGTCCTGGACCACCTGATAGCCGGCGGTGACGCCGAAGATCTGCACACTGCCGAGCGTGCGGTCTCGCCAGACGACATCGGCCTGCGGGGTGGGCCACCCGGACTGCAGCGAGATCGCGAGCGCGTCGGGGAGGGCGTCGCGAACGGCGTCCGCGTCGCGTTCGTCCACGCGCGGCCGTCGCTGCAACAGACGGAACTGGTCGTCGGTGAAGAGCCCCAGACTGATGGGCAGCCGACGGACTTGAAAGGTGTTCATGCCGATCATCGCATCGGCGATGTTCTCCTTCACATACGCGTTCATCCCCTGAATGATCGCCACCACCGCCACCAGAAAACCGACCGACACCACGATGCCCAACAGGGTGAACGCCGTTCTCAGGGGGTTCACGCGTAGCTGTAGGAGCGACAAGCGGATGACGTCGGAGAAGCGCATGGTGAGCGGCTACTCGTGCCGGAGCGCCTCCACGGGGTCCAGGCGCGACGCGCGCATGGCCGGGAGCATGCCGAAGGCGACACCGGTGACGGCGCTGGCGATCAATGCCGTGGCCACGATGCTGCCGGGAAGCGTGGCGGGAATCGACGTGTTCGAGCGAATGACCCACGCCAGCAGCGCGCCAAGCCCGAGGCCGACGAAGGCCCCGATGCTGGTCATGGTGGCGGCTTCGACGAGGAACTGCCAACGAATCGTGCCCGACGTAGCACCAAGCGCCTTGCGCACACCAATCTCACGGGTGCGCTCGGTGACCGAGATCATCATGATCGCGACGACGCCGACACCGCCGACCAACAACGCCACGGCCGACAGCGCCAACCCAACGGCGAAGATCGCGCCGAAGAGCTGATTGAACGTATCCATCAGGCGATCCTGCTCGACCAGGTAGAACGTCGCGCGATCGCCCGGTCGCAACCCGCGGCGCGCGCGCATGGATGCCAGTACCTCGTCCATCACTTCGCCCTGTGTCACGATCTTCGACGGACGCACCAACAGGCTGAGATTGTTACGCCATACATCGAGACTGCGCACCGCCGCTTGAATGGGAATGATTGCCCGCGGGGTGTCAGGACCCTTTCCCTCGAGCGACTTCAGGAAGCCAGCCTTCGGCGCGTAGATGCCAATCACGGTGAACTGTCGACCGTTGATCATGATCTGCTTGCCGATCGCTTCCGACTCGCCGAACAGCTGCGCCTTGAGGGTGTCGTTGACGAGCACCACCGGCTGACCGGCGTCGTACTCCATGCGCGTAAAGTTGCGTCCCGGAAAGATGTCGGAGGCATCCACCGACGGCCATTCCACGCTGTACGCGTCATAGCCCACGTTGTCCACGCGGCTATTCCGGTAGGCGAAGTTGCCTTGGCCGCCGAGCACCCCGATGACATTCTCGACGCCCGGAATGCGCTTGATCATCTCCCATTCGGCAAACGAAATCGGCGGGTTGCTCCGGTCCGGGCACTTCTCGTCGGTACCGTCGCACCCGCTGATGCCCGAACTCCGTCGTTGCACGATGAACGTGGTCGCGCCGATCTGTTCGAGGTCCTGCTGAAACGACGCACGAATGCCATTGACGACGGCGCCCATCGCAACCACCACGAAAACCCCGATGGCGACGCCGGCGATGGTCAGGGCAGCGCGCACCTTGTTCGAGCGGATGGACTCGAGCGCCATCCCGACGCCTTCGAAGACCAGTAAGAATCGATTCATGCGACTACTCCTGGCGTAGCGCCGTGATGGGATCCAGACGCGACGCCCGACTCGCGGGGTACAGCCCGGCCGCAATGCCAACACCCGCTCCCGTCACCAAGGCCGCGGCAATTGACCACGGGGCGACGGCAGCGGGCAGCGGCGTCAGCGCGGCGATAATCTCCGCCAGACCGATGCCCAATCCGATGCCGATCGCGGCACCGAGCGTACTCAGGGTGGCCGCCTCGACGAGGAACTGCGACATGATATCGGCCCGCTTGGCGCCGAGCGCCTTTCGCACGCCAATCTCACGCGTGCGCTCGGCGACGGCGACCAGCATGATGTTCATGATTACCATGGCGCCGACGACCAAGCTGATCGCCGGTAGCGCGGTACCGAAGAGCACCAACCGGCCTTTGAGTTGCTTGATGAAGCCAAACGCGGCGTCTTGTGTGATGAGTCCGAAATCGTCCGGCTCGCCCGCGCGGAGGCCGCGGAGTGAGCGGAGCGCACCGCGCGCCGCTTCCATGCCGTCGGGGAGATCGGCCTGCGCTGGGGCCTGCACGATGAGCGACGAGATGTCACGCGCCGGACGAATGATGCGCCCCATCGGCGAGGTGTACGGCGCGATGGCATTGCGGTCGAGTGAGAATCCAAACACCGAGCCCTGCTTCTCGATGACGCCGATCACGGTAAATGGCACGCCGGCCACGCGCAGCTGGCGCCCTTCCGGATTGAGTCCCGGAAAAAAGTGCTCCGCGACCTCCGTGCCGATCACGATCACACGCGCGCCGGCGCGAACTTCCTGATCGGTAAAGGCCCGGCCAACGGTCACCGGAAAGTTCTTGATGTCGAAATAGTTCGCGTCGGTCGCCACGGCCTGCACTTGTCGCGGGCGCGCACCTGGCGCGGATGCGTACTTGAACGTCTCGCTCGCGATGCTGGACTTCATCGTGGCCGGGATCGCGGCCCGAACTGCATCGACATCCGGCATGCGGATCAACGGTCGCCGCTGGGCGGAACGCGCATCGAAGCCGCGATTCCCGCCGGGCCCCACATTGCTGAACCGTCGCAACGTGAAGGTGTTGCTGCCGATCAGGCGCGCGGCGAAATCCTCTTCGACGTATTTCCCCATTCCTTCGACGATGGATACGACGGCGATGAGGAACATGACGCCAATGGTCACCCCAAGCAGGGTAAAGGCGCTCTTGAGTTTTTGAACTCGGATCTGGGTCAGTGCCAGACCGATGGCGTCTCGTGTTTTCACCCAAGAATAATAGCCACCCCCTACTATTCGTGCCGAAGCGCTTCCACCGGATCGAGGCGAGAGGCGCGCAGTGCGGGCAGCATGCCGAAGATGACGCCGGTGGCGATACTGGCCGCAATCGCCGTGATGATCGCAGAAGCTGGAATGGACGTGGGAACCGGCGTGTTGGTCCGCACGATCCACGCGAGGATGCTGCCGATAATGAGCCCCACCGACGCGCCGATCGAGGTGAGCGTGGCCGCCTCGACCAGGAATTGCCACAGGATCGTGGCGCGGGTGGCTCCCAAAGCCTTCCGGACCCCGATTTCACGGGTTCGTTCGGTCACGGAGATCATCATGATCGCGATCACCCCCACCCCGCCGACCAGCAGCCCTACGGCCGACAGCGCCAGCCCCACCATGAAGATGGCGCCGAACAGCTGGTCAAACGTCTCCATCATCCGGTCTTGGGCGACCAACGCAAAGTTGTTGATCTGCCCCGGCTTAAGTCCGCGACGCGAACGCAGCAACTCCGTCACGTTGTCCATCACCTGCGCCTGCGCCACCTCGCCGCGTGGCTTTACCATCATCATGAGTCCCCGACGCCAGACGTCGAGGTGCCGGTAGGCCGTCATCATGGGCAGGATCGCGCGCGGCTTGTCGGGTCCGCGGCCATCCATGGTTTTCAGGAAGCCGGCTTTCGTGTGGAATACGCCGATCACCGTGAACTGCTTCCCCTCGATGGCAATCTGCTTGCCGATCGGGTCGGAGTCGCCGAACAACCGATTCTTCAGCGTGTCATTCACCAGCACCACCTGAGCGCCGGCGTCATGCTCTGATGCGGAGAAGCTCCGACCCGGCGAAATGTCGGCCACGTCGGTCTTGATCCAGTCCGTGCTCTGCGCGTCGTAGCCGACGTTGGTCACGTGGCGATCGCGGTAATCGAAGTTGCTCTGACCCGACAACCAGGCGGTGGCAGTCTCCACATCGGGGAGGGCGGCGATGGCGCGCCATTCCACGAGCGAAATGGCCGGATTTCGCCGCTCCGGACAGCTGTCGTCGGAGCCGTCACAGGTGTTGATGCCAACGCCGCGCCGTCGTACCTGGAACGACGTCGCCCCGAACTCGTCGAGGTCCGACTGGAAGCTCTGCTTGATACCATGCACCGTGGCGCCCATGGCGACCACCACGAAAACACCGATCGCGACGCCGGCAATCGTGAGACCGGCGCGCACCTTGTTCGCCCGGATGGCATCGAGCGCCATGCCGATCCCTTCCAACGCGAGGAGAATACGATCCATGAGGCGCATCGCTATTCCTGCCGCAGCGCGGTGATGGGATCGAGTCGGGCCGCCCGACTCGCTGGATAGATACCGGCGCCGATGCCGACGCCCGCGCCGACTACAAGCGCTGCCACGATCGACCACGGTGCGACGGCCGCGGGCAGCGGCGTCAGCGCGGCGATGGTCGCCGCCAAGCCAATCCCGAGCCCGATACCGACCGCGGCGCCCACGACGCTCAGCGTGGCCGACTCGACCAGAAACTGCGACATGATGTCACGGCGCCGCGCACCGAGTGCTTTGCGTACACCGATCTCACGCGTCCGCTCGGCAACCGCCACCAGCATGATGTTCATGATCACCATCGCGCCCACCACGAGGCCGATCGCCGGAAGCGCGGTGCCGAAGATGACCATCTTCGACTTGATGCCATCGAAGAAGGCCATCGCCTCGTCCTGCGTTTCCAGTGCGAAATTATCAGGCTTTCCCGGTGGCATTCTTCGCGAGGCCCGCAAGGCTTCACGCGCCGCGTCCATACCATCGGACACCAGATCCTTGGTCGGGGCCTGCACGATCATCGCTTCGATGTCTCCTCGCGGCCGGATCGCGCGGTGGAGGGGACTCGTGTACGGGGCGATCGCGAGTCGGTCGAGCGAGAACCCGAACACCGACCCCTGCTTCTCGATCACTCCGATCACCTCGTAGGGCACGCCGTTCATGCGCAGCTCGCGGCCGATCGGATCGAGACCTTTGAAGAAGTGCTCGGCCACGTCCACGCCGATCACAAGCACGCGCGCACCGATGTTCACTTCCTGCGGACCGAAGGCACGGCCAAGGGTGACGTTGAACTTCTTGATCGTGAAGTACGCGGCTTCGGTCGCGACGGCTTGCACCTGCCGCGGACGGGCGAAGGGCGAGTTCGCGTTCATGAACGTTTCGTTCGTGATCGCCGATGATGATCCCGGTGGAAGCACGGAGCGTACCAAGTCGGCATCGTACGCGAACAACCGGGGACGGCGCTGGATCTCGCGCCAGTCGAGGTTGTCATCGGTGTTGAAGTCGTTCCACCGACGCAGCGTGAACGTGTTCACACCGAACAGCTTGCCGGCGAAATCGTTCTCGACATATCGACTCATGCCTTCCACGATCGAGACCACGGCGATGAGGAACATCACGCCGATCGTGACGCCGATGAGCGTAAAGAAGCTCTTGAGCTTCTGTACGCGAATCGTGGCGAGGGCCAAGCGGACAGCTTCCATGAAGGGCATGTGGTCTCCGATTACTCGTAGCGGAGCGCTTCGACGGGATCGAGACGCGCCGCGCGACTGGCGGGCAGCATGCCGAAGAGGATACCGGTCACCGCGCTGGCGCCGAGCGCCACGACCACGGCCATCGGTGGGATACTCGCCTGAATGGGCGTGAAGCTGCGGATACCGAGCGCGCCAAGCCAACCCACGAACAGACCGATGGCGCCGCCGATACCGGTGAGCGTGGCCGCCTCCACCAGGAACTGCCAGAGAATCGTGGCCTTGGTCGCGCCGAGCGCTTTGCGCACCCCGATCTCCCGGGTCCGCTCGGTGACGGAGATCATCATGATCGCCACGACGCCAACGCCGCCGACAATCAGGCCGACCGCCGACAACGCGATCATGACCAGAAAGAACATGCCGAAGATGCTGTTGTATGTATCGAGCAGCTTGTCCTGCGTGATGATGGCGAACGACGACTCGCCGCCCGGCCGCGTGCCGCGCATCCCGCGCAATGTGGCCGTCACGTCATCGAGCGCGATATCGCGCTCAACGCCCTCGCGCGGCTTGATCGCCAGCGAGATCCCGCTGGACCGCGCGCCCACATAGCGAATGAGCGACTGCACGGGAATCACCGCCTTCGGGCGTTCACCACCTGATAGGAAGCTGCTGTTGTCCTTGTACACACCGATCACCTCGAACGGCACCCCGTTCAATGTCACGGACTTGCCGATGGGGTCGGAACCATCGAACAGTCGCGTGGCCATGAGCGTCGTGATCACCGCGACGCGCGCGCCCGTGCGTGCTTCGGCGCTCGTGAAGGCCCGACCCGGATACACCTCGGGAGCGCCGATCGTGGTCCATTCAGCGCTGTAGCCTTCGATGCTCGCCGACGGCAACTCGCGCTCGCGATACTTGACCTTCGTGCCCCAGTCCAGTCGCTCGCCCACCGCTTCCACGCTCGGCAGGCGCCTCAGACTTTCGATCTCGTTCGGACGGATCGGGGGATTGCGCAGCCACGTGCAGGTGCCGTCGGACCCATCGCAATTTTCGAAGCTGATCGGATACCGGGATACGAAAAACGTGGTCGGCCCGGTACTCGCAAAGTCCTTCGCGACCGACTGATTAATGCCGTGAATCGCGGCCGAGATGGCGACGACCACGAACACACCGACGGCGATGCCGAGAATCGTGAGACCGGCGCGGACCTTGTTCGCGCGGACGGCATCGAGTGCGATGCGCACGCCCTCGGCGACGGCAGACAGGCGCGTGGTAAAGGCAGACATATGCTATTCCTGTCGGAGAGCCGTGATCGGATCCAGCCGCGAGGCGCGGCTGGCGGGGTACACACCGGACACGACCCCGACGCCGGCACCAAGCGCGATACCGACCACGATGGACCACGGCGCCACGCTGGCCGGCAACGGAGAGAACGCCGAAATCCCCTCGGCCAGCCCGATCCCCAGCGCCACGCCGATCGCCGAGCCGACAATGCCAAGGGTCGAGGCCTCGATCAGGAACTGCATGAGAATGTCCCGACGCTTGGCACCGAGCGCTTTGCGCACGCCGATCTCCCGCGTGCGTTCGGAGACGGCGACGAGCATGATGTTCATGATCACGATGGCACCGACTACGAGTCCGATCGCGGGGAGCGCGATGCCGGCAAGCACCAGGTAGCTCTTGATCTTGTTCCAGAACTCCAGCGCCGAGTCGGCGGTCTGTAGCGCGAAGTTGTCCTTCTGCGCCGGCCGGAGATGTCGTTGCGCGCGCATGACGGACCGCACGATTTCCATCGTCTCGGTCATCGCTTCGGGACTCGGCGACTGAATCGCCACCGCATCGACAATGTTGGGCCGCGAGTTGAGCAGCCGGCGCGCCGGTGAACGCCACGACGTCACGATGAAATTGTCGAACGACATACCAAAGGCTTTGCCCTGCGACTCCGCCACACCGACCACGCGATAGGGAACACCACCCATTTTGAGCTCGCGGCCAAGCGGGTCGAGTCCGGGAAAGAGTCGCTCGGCGGCATCGATGCCGATCACCACCGACTTCTCACCACGTGAAAGTTCCTGCTCGGAGAGAATGCGGCCGGCGGTCACGCCGAGATTCTTCACGTCGAAGTACTGACCATCCACCGCGAAGACCCGTGTGGTGCGCGGCTTGCCGCTGGTCGCGGAGGTGATGGCGACCTGATCTTCGCTGGTGATATACCACTTGGCGTCGGCCGGCAGGGCGTTGGTTACCGGTGCGACATCGAGTAGCTCGAGCCGTGGCCGGCGCCGGTACTCTTCCCAGGTGGCCTCATCCATGTCGCCGATGTTGATGTTGGGGCGACTGCGCAACTCGAACGTATTGACGCCGATCAGTTTGCCGATCAGGTCCTCTTCCATGTACCGCCCCATCCCCTCCACGATCGAGACGACGGAAATCAGGAACATCACACCGATGCAGACGCCGAGCAGCGTGAACGCGCTCTTGAGCTTCTGCACACGGATGGTGTTGAGGGCCAATCGAATGGCTTCGAAAAACTGCATAGGGGGAGCGCCTCGCGCCGCGTGGGGTCTGCGAGGATTTACGGCGGGCGACGGTCAGAGTTTCGCCGTCGTACAATGACCACGAGGCGCCCGGATACCGAGCGCCTCGTGGTCACTATGTAGTGTGTCCGAACGACTCGCCGGATGCGCTAGTGCACGCGCTCACCGGTAATCTTGAGGGCGTACTGGGCCCGCGTTTCGTCGCTTGAAATGACGCCGTCGCGCAACACGATGATGCGCTTGGCGTGCACGGCGATGTCCGGTTCGTGCGTGACCATGACGACGGTCTGCCCCTGCGTCGCAAGCTCTTCGAACACGCGCATGATCTCTTCCGAGGTCTGCGAGTCGAGGTTACCAGTCGGTTCGTCGGCGAGCAGAATGGACGGACGATTCACGAGGGCGCGCGCGATGGCGACGCGCTGACGCTGACCACCGGAGAGTTCGTTGGGCCGGTGATGCATGCGCTGACCAAGCTGCACACGCTCCAGTGCCTCGGTGGCGCGCTTCTTCCGTTCGTCGGCCGAGATGCCGGCGTACACGAGCGGGAGTTCGACGTTCTGCAGCGCCGACGCGCGGGGCAGAAGGTTGAACGTCTGAAACACGAAACCGATTTCCTTGTTGCGCACGCGGGCCAGTGCATCGTCGGACATCGTGCTGACCAGCATGCCGTTCAGCCAGTACTCGCCTTCGTTCGGCGTATCGAGACAGCCGATGAGATTCATGAGCGTTGACTTGCCCGAGCCCGACGGACCCATGATCGCGACATACTCGTTGCGCCGGATGGCCAGATCGACGCCACGCAACGCGCGGACAATTTCGCCGCCCATGTCGTACTGTCGCTTGAGCTGACGGGTCACGATAACCCAGTCCTGCCCGGGGGCGGCGCCGGCGGCGGTCGTGACCGCCTGGCGTTCCCCGGTGGTGCTGAGTCCGATGTCATCGAGAGTCTTGCTCACGGCTTCTTTCCGGTTGCCGGCGCCTTCTTGTCTTCCACGATCGCCGTCTTGATCATGGCGCCATCCTTGAGTTCGCGGATCGCCTGATACGTGCCGGCCACGATGGTCTCGCCGCTCTTCAGTCCGTCGAGCACTTCGAAATGACGCTCGCCGGCGATCCCGACCTTTACGGGACGGAAGCTGACTTTGTTGTCGGTGCCTACCACGAACACGCCTTCCACGTCGCGCTTGCCGACTTCCTTCGTCGGCTGACGGCCGACGGTGACCGCCGAGTCGCCGTTCGGGAGGTCTTCGTTCTCACGGACCGTGAGGGCGATGATCGGGATGCTGAGCACCTTGGTCCGCGACGCCGTCACGATCTTCGCGGTGGCCGAGAAGTCGGGGCGGGTGTCCTGCGGCGGGTTCACGAGCTCGACACGCACTTCGTAATCGATGGCCTGGTCGCCGGTGTTGGCGGCGGCCGACTTCGTGACCGAGCTGTTCGAGATTTCGACGACGCGGCCCACGAACGTGGTATCGGGGAAGGCGTCGATCTGGATGAGCGCCGAGTCACCGACGCTGATGCGCGCGACATCGGTTTCGTCGACCTTGACCTTCGTTTCGAGCACACTCATATCGCTGATCGTCATGAGCGTCGCCGCATCCTTGTTCAGCGTCCCCATGATGGCTGTTTCGCCCTCTTCGACGTTCAGGCGAGTGATCTTGCCGCTCATCGGCGCGACGATCGTGGTGCGATTGAGCGCCTGACGCGCGTCACGCACCGAGGCCACGGCCTGATCCACGCTGAAGCTGGCGGCCGCCGCCAATTCCTTGTTCACGTCAGCCTGCGTCTTGAGCTGTTCGAGCTGTTCGTCGCTGATCAGCGCCGGTGACTGCTGCTTGATTTGCAGCGAGCGCTCGTAGTTGCGCTGCGCCTGCAGCAGGCTGGCCCGCGACTGCGCGGCCTGGGCCCGCGACGAGGCAAGGAACGCTTCCGAGCGCTGTAAGGCCGCGGTGACCTGCTCCGGGTCGATCTGCAGCAGGAACTGTCCCTTCTTCACGAAGTCGCCCTCTTTCACGGAGAGGCGCACGATCTTGCCCGTCACGTCGGCCGATACGTCGACCTTCGTACGCGGCTGAATCTGTCCGCTGGCCGTCACCGAGGCCACGAGATCTCGTGCTTCTACGGCTTCGGTACGCACTTCCACCGGCTTCGTGCTGTTCTTCTTCGCGCTGATTACTGCAAGGGCAGCAACGGCGATCACTACGACGCCGCCGATCCCGAACTTTACGCCTTTCGTCATGACTGGTCTCTGTTAGCGGATGGGACGGCCGACGGCATTTTCAAGCGCCGCGAATGCCCGTTGTACATCGTAGACAGCGGTGATACGGTCGGTCTCGGCGCGCTCGTAGTCGCCACGGGCCTGCACGAGGTCCACGATGCTGATGGCGCCCACACGATAGCGTTCCTGGGCCAGCGAGAGCGCGGTGCGCGCCGTGCGGACGTTCTGTTCCTGCAGCACGACGGTTTGCTGGGCCGTGCTCAGCGAGAGGTACGCCGCCGTCACGTCGGCCGTGACGCGCAGTTCCTGACCACGCACATCGTTCTGCGCATTCCGACGTTGCACACTGGCCTGCTCGACCTGCTGCTCGCGGCGCCATCCGTTGAAAACCGGCAGCGAGAAGGTGGCAGACAGCGAGTACGGGTTGCGCGTGAAGTCCAAGGGGTACTTGCCCTGCGCGTCGCGTATCGCGGCTTCCTGTGCTGGCGTGAAGGCGATGGCGTTGCATTGAGCGAGGCTGTTCGGCAGGCCGATACGGTCGCGCACTTCTTCGCTGCGAATGCAATTGGCTTTCGCCGACAGGGTACTTGCTTGGCTCTGGCTAATGAGTAGCCCAGTGTTCGTAAGGCGAAAGCTTTGTCCCGAGACACCGGCCTGCAGCGACAGCGACGGGAAGTAGGCACCGCGGGCCGAGGCCTGCGAACGACGGGCCGACTCTTCACGGGCACGGAATGAGCCGAGGGCCGGATTGGTGCGGCGGGCCATGTCGAGAATGGTGGCGAGCTCGATAGCCGGCGGTGCCGCGAGGTTGGCGTCGAGCTTGGCGTTGGGCGTCGCGTCGATTCCGATCGTCTGAAACAGACGGACGATTTCAATGGCGGCCTGATTGCGCGCGTTCAACGACGCCACGCGCTGCTGTCCATCGGCGACTTCGGCGCGCTGCACGTCGAGCTGCGTGCCGGAACCGACCTGGAGCCGCGCGCGGGCCAACTGGAGCTGCGTCTGCGTGGTCGCCTGGAGTGTGTCCTGCAGCGACGCCCGAGCCTGCGCCTGCAGGGCCGTGAGGTACTGGTTGGTGACATCGTTTCGCACGCGCTGCTCGGCGGCGGCGATGTCGGCTTCGGTCGCGTTCTGATTGGCCTGCGCCGCGCGGCGGTCATTGAGCGTGGCGAGCGACAGCTGGAGGCTGGCATTCACCGAGGCGTCCGTGTTCAGCTGATCGTTCGTGGCACCGAAGGCCTGACCCTGGAAGAACGTGGGACGTCCTTCTCGATAGCCTCCGCCGAAACTGCTGTTGACACTGGGAATGAACGCGCCGGTCGCGGAGCGGACCGCCGCGGCGGCCGTGCGTCGGGCGTTGGTGGAGGACTGGAGCGCGGGATTATTCCGGCGCGCGAGTGCGAGGGCGTCCGTCAACGTGATGACAGCCCCCGGAGCAGGGGCGGTCTGTGCTGCGGCGAGCACCGGAACGGTCCCGACAACGGCCAGGCCGAGCGCGAGCGCGAAAGCGTGAATTCTCATGGGGACGAAGCGGGTGGAGGACATAGTCAGGGGGGCGTACGCACCCTGCGCCGGGATGGTTTCAGCGGGTGAGACCAAAGAGTCCAGACGACGGCTCGTTGCGCCAGCCGACGGCGTCAACGCGGCACGTCGTCTCGGAGGGCCTCGAGGTTCCGCGCGGGAATCGAGAGTCGGAGCAGGCGCCCTTCGGTGTCGGCCCAGACCAGCCGCAGGTCGCCGCTGCTGGCGGTCACTCGCCACCGACGAGCCTCGCGCCGCACACCGGCCACGACAATCGTATCGCGGCTCGTCTCGAGCACGACACGGACCGCGCCCTGGCTGTTGGCGATCGGGGTCAGGCTGGGGAGCGTGATCCCGGTGCCGTCGGCCAGCGTGCGGTCGCGCACCAGCAGCGCGTATTGCACGATGCCGTCGTCCTCGATCACGACCGCTCCGGGCCGTAACAGGTACTCGCGTGCCGCTTCGCCGGTCGAACTGCGGGCCAGCGTCGCGAAGCGGCCGCGTACCCGTTGACCGCCCAGACGCAGGGTGACGTCGGCACCGCGCCGTTCCTCGACGGAATAGCGAACCGGGGAACCGAGCGAATCGGTCTCGAGGCGCATGGCGACCCGGCGATCGCCGATCGCGGATTCTGATCGCGCTTCGAGCGTGCCGCCGTCCTGCGACGTGACCCGTTGCACGGAGAACTGCTCGCGTCCGGCCCGCTGCCCATTGACGAGCAGCGTGAAGCTGCCGACGTCGAGCCGCGCCTGCGCCGGCGGTTGCGCGCCGAATCCCGCGCGCGCTGGCGCTCGCCACCCTGCCGCCAGCAGGGGGGTGAAGAACAGCATGGCGACGAGCGGCAATACCACGGGGGGAAGTCGCCGGAGTCGGCGAAACAGGGCCATACCGGAATGATAACCGGGCAAGGCCCGCCCCTTCGCCATGGTGGGGTTCGCGGGGTATTGTGGGGCCATGCTCTCATCACCCCGCGCGGCGCGCGCCGATTCGTGGCCTTTGGGATGGGTCGCGTCGACTAGCACCGCGATCGTTGCCTGCGCACTCTGGCAGCAGGCGCCGGGGTGGGCGTCGCTGGTCGTGGCGCTCGTCGCAAGCGCGAGTGCGGTGTGGATGCTGCACACGATGCGACGTCCCCGCGGCATTTCCGCGGCAACGGTCGCGCTACTCGCGATCACCGTCACCGTGGCGGTTGGCGAAACCGCGACCCTCTTTTCGGTTCGCCGGGATTGGGGGGCGTGGTCGGCGGGAGAACGAGAGGATCGGGCGCAGCGCGTGGCCGCAAGCCTGACCGACGTCGCGTCGACATTGCGACGAGTGGCCGAAGAGCGGGTGCTGGACACGCTGAACGTCGCGTCGCCTCCGCTGGAGGGTGCGGTGGAGTCGGCGCTGCTGGTGTTCCGGAACGGCACGCTGGTGGCGCGCGCGGGTCAGACGCGCACACCCATCATGCCTGGAGCACCAGTCGGTGTGCGGCTGGTGGACGGCGCGTTCCATACCTCGTTAGTGGCACGCGCGCGCTCAGCCGACGGACGGGTCGAGGCCGTGACGGTGGCGCTGGTGTCGTCGGCCCCGCCGGCGGATCGCTTTGCCCGACCGCTGCTGCGCACGCTCTCCGGCCGGGTCGATGTGGCGCATACGATCATCGAATCACCGGACTCGACCAACGTGGCGGTCGGTTCGACGGTGGTCGTGGTACCCGATGGGCCGAATCGGTTGGCGCGGGTGCGGGCGTTGAGTTTTTCGGAGGGTGAGACCCAGCTCTCGCTGCTGCAGCGCGCGCGGGCGCGAACCAATCTGACCCTTGGTCTCGCCCTCCTCGGCATGCTGGTCGGCGCCTGGCGCCGACCGGCGCGCACTGGGCAGCGCGTCGCGGCCGCCGCCGCGGCAGTGCTCGCGATCGCGGTGGCGCCGCTCACCGCGTTGTCGAATGTGAGCGCGTTGTTTGACCCCGCGAGCTACTTCGCAGCGATGGGTGGCCCGCTCACGTCGAACGTGGCGGCGCTCCTGATGACCACCGCCCTGGCCCTCGCCGTGTTGTTGCTCGTGTTGCGCACGTCGTTTCAGAAGCCGTCGCGATGGATCGCGGCGGCGGTGGTGATCATCGTGGCGTCGGGCGGACCGTTCTTGTTGCGCGATCTGGCCCGCGGCATCGCGCTGCCCGCAGCCGGCGCGGGGTTCGGGTTATGGATCGCATGGCAGCTCGCGCTCGCACTAGCCGGTGTGTCGATCTTGCTCGCGGGTGCGGCAGCGGGGCAGGCCGCCCTCGGCCCTCGTCGCGGCTTGCCATCCAGCGTCGCACCGCTGCTCGCTCTCATTACCGGCGTTTTCGCCCCGATCCTGTGGGATGCCCCGGGGGGATGGCCGGCGTGGTATCCGGCGCTCTGGGTGGCTGCCATTGGCTCGCTGGCGCTCACGCGGCGCGGTCTCGCGCAGGTCGCCGCGGCCGCCGTCGTGGCCGGCGCCGGCGCGGCGACGCTCACCTGGGGCGCCACGGTACGTGCGCGCATGGCGCTCGCACAACATGACCTCGAGCGCATTGAAGCCGTCGACGAGAACGCGTATCGGTTGCTCGAACGGTTCGCGACCGCGATGCGCGAGGAAACGCGTCCGGTGCGCAGTACTGACGCGCTGTTACGACGATACGCCGCGAGTGAACTCGCGCTTGCCGGGTATCCGGCACGGTTGGCACGCTGGGTGCCAGGCAATTCCACGACGCCGGTGTCGGAGCTGTCACTGGCGCCGGTCAACGACACGATCGGCGCGCAGGCCGTGATTGCGACCATGGCGCGCGAGAGCGGCGTCGTGGAAATCCGCGCCGTGGGCGACGGACCGACGACGTTGCTGGTGGCCGCGGTTCCAGCGCCGGACAGCGTCGTGACGACGATTGCGGTGCCGCCCCGCACGCGTCTGCTCCCGCTCGATCCATTCGCTGCGTTTACCGGCGTCACGGGGGCACGCGGGACGGAGGCACCCTACAGACTCGCCCTCGCCGTGCCGCTGCCCGGCGACTCGATCGCGCACCCTCTCGAATGGCGTCGGCGTGGCGACGCGATGCATGGCGACGGCGTCGCCGGCACGGGCATCGATGTGCGGCGCGTGCACGTGGAAGTGGATCTCCGCACGCTCGATGTGTTGCTGCCGCGGGGAGCCCTGCTGGTGTTACTCGATGTCATCGCGGTGATGCTGCTCTGGTCGGCGACGGCACTCGCTGATGGCGCGTTGGGCCGACTGCTTCGCGTGCGACGGGTGCGATGGTCGCGTTCGTACCGCGTGCGATTGAGCGGTGCGTTGCTCGCGTTCTTCATCGTGCCGGCGACCATCTTTGCCGCCTGGGCATGGTATCGATTGCAGGACGATGACCGCGCGGCGCGCGAGTTGTTGGTCCGTGAAACGCTGCGCGTGGCGGCGGCCGAGCAGGAACAACGATCGGTCGGGACGTCGCCATCGAGTACCGGCGCGCCGCTGTTTTTGTATCGCGATGGTCAGCTTGTCACGGCCAGTGACTCGCTGCTCGATGCCCTCGCACCGCTTGGTCGATTGTTGCCGGTGTCACTCGGCACCGGCGACTTCAGTACGGACGACTTCGGCACCGACGACGTGTTCGCCACTCGACGCATCGCGGTCGGTGACGCGCGCACGCTGGTGGGCTTCCGGCACCTCGCGCCGACCAGCCCATCGGTCCTGGCCACGCCAGCGCGCGGCGACGAGTTCGCGCTCGATGCCCGTCGCGAGGATCTCGGTATCCTGCTGCTCTTCGCGACGATGATCGGAGCGCTGGCCGCGCTCTGGTCGAGTGGGCTCGCCGCGCGGTCATTGGCGCGACCGGTCGGCGCGTTGCGCGAAGCGGCGCTGGCCATTGCCGCCGGCGGTCAGGCCCCCGCGCTCGGCACCGCGCCGGCGACGGAGTTTGCGCCGGTCTATCGCGCCTTCGGGCGGATGGCCGATGATCTGGCCACCAGTCGCGCTGCGCTCGAAGCCGCGCAAAGGCGCACCGAGGCTGTGCTCCAGCACGTGGCCAGCGGTGTGCTGGCGTTGCGGTCTGTATCACGTGGTGCCGCACCCGGTGGCGATATCCTGATCGCCAATCCTCGTGCAGAGGCAATGCTTGGTGTGTCGCTGCGCACCTCAGGTGTATCGTTGCACTCGTTGCCCGTCACGCTCGCTCCACTTGTGGAGCGCTCCGTGGCGTTCCTTTCGGCCACGAACGACGAGGAAGCGTTCGAGCTCCTGGTGCTGGGAAGACAAATGCGCGCACGACTCACGCGATTGCCGAGTGGTGCCGTGCTGACACTCGACGACGTCACCGAGCTCGCATCGGCGCAACGGGTGCTGGCGTGGGGCGAAATGGCGAGGCAGGTCGCGCACGAGATCAAGAATCCGCTCACGCCGATTCGACTCGGTGTGCAGCACTTGCTGCGCGCGTATCGCGACAAGCGCGGCGATTTTGGCGAGATCCTGGACACCAACGTGTCGCGCGTTCTGGCGGAAATCGATCATCTCGATGAGATCGCGCGGGCGTTCAGTCGGTATGGCACCGCGCCCGAAGATCGCACGCCGGCGGTACCGGTGGATGTCGCAGCGGTGGTGCTCGACGTCATGGCGCTGGAGCGTCTGGGCGAAGACGGCGAGCGCGAGGCCGGCATTCGCTGGCACATCGACGCCCCGGAGCCGGGGGCCGAGCAGGTCGTCGCGCTGGCCCTGAGAGACGAACTGAAAGAAGTGCTGCTGAACGTGCTCGAGAACGCCAGGCTGGCCGGCGCCGGCACGGTCGTCGTTCACGTGGAAGGCACGGCCACGCACGTGGTGATCGACGTGAAAGACGATGGTAGCGGCATCCCTGCCGATGTGCTGCCGCAGGTGTTCGAGCCGCACTTCTCCACCCGGACGAGTGGGAGTGGCCTGGGGTTGGCGATCAGCCGCCGGCTGATCGAAGGGTGGGGCGGGACGATCGGCTTGACGAGCACGCCGGGGGACGGAACGACGGTTCGTCTCACGCTCCGACGCGCCACTCGCCGCTGAACAGCACATGACTTCGCTCGGGGCGTTAAACTGCATGTCATGAGTCAGTCCACGCCTCCTCCCGACCACCGGCAAACCACGTCGCCGGCTCCGCATCTCGAGGCGTGGTCGTTGCCCCCCGGCTGGTCGTGGGGGCACGAGGCGATCCAGCGCGAGCATCGGCACTATCAGGAAGTGATCGACGCGCTCGGGCGGTCGTTGTCGCTGGTGAGTGCGCCGGATGCGAGCCACGATGAGTGGCTGAAGAACGAGGCGCGCGCCCTCGCTCACCGCAATCATCCGTCGGTTCCCACCACGTACCACTACTGGGCTTCCTATCAGGAGAGCCGTCGTGGTCCGGGGTATCTCCGTCGCTGGATCGGCGGGGAAACGGTGTATTCGCGCGTCACCCGGTTGGGCCCGGAAGCGATCCCGTTCGCGCTGCAGGTGCTGCGTGAGGCCGGGAGCACGCTCGCCTACCTGCACGACACCGGCGCCGCGCACGGCGCGATCTCGGCAAGTACCATCTGGCTCACGCCGGGCGGACGACTCTGGGTGCTGGGATGGGAGTGGGTCCTACCGCGCGATCAGCGACCGGCCGGACTTCAGCCCGACGCGGCCTACACGCCGTGGCCACCGGAGTGGTCGGCCGCCGAGTGGCGTCCGACGTCGGCGTCCGATCAGTGGCAGCTGGCGGCTATGCTGTTCACGATGCTGACTGGCGAGACGCCGCCCGAGCACGACGTACCGCCCATCTCGCTGCTGCGCCCGGACTGTCCGCAGGCCTTAGCGGCGGTACTGGAGCGTGCGCTGGCGCCCAAGCCGGAAGACCGCTTCCCGAGCATCGCGGCGATGCTGCGTGACATGGACCGGCACGTGTCGGTGCGGCAGGTGATGATCGCGCCCGAGGGCGACGAGTTGCCGCCGGCGCTCGACTCGGCGGAGGCGCGACTGCGCTGGGCCACGGCCGACGACTACGAAATTCTGGCGCCGCTCGGTAGCGGCATGTTCGGTAGCGTGTGGCGCGCGCGCGACCTGTCGCTGTCGCGCGAAGTGGCCATCAAGGTGCTGCATCCGCACATCGCCAAGGATGACACGGCGGTGGCACGCTTTCGTCGGGAGGCACGACTCGCGGCGCAACTCGCGCACGCGGCCATCGTGCCGATCTACGATACCGATAGTCGCGGCGACATCGTGTGGTACACAATGGAACTGGCCGAAGGCGGATCGGTGGCCAGTCTCGTGTCGCGCAGTGGACCGCGTCAGTTCGAAGAAATCGCGCCGCAGGTGGATGAAGTGCTCGAAGCGCTGCATGCCGCGCACACGAGCGGCATCATTCACCGCGACCTGAAGCCGGAGAATATTCTTATCGATCGGTATCGCCGGTGGCGGATCGGTGACTTCGGTATCGCGTACGCGCTCGGTGAAGAGCGTGCCGGTACGTCGGGCACGCCGTCGTTCGCCGCACCGGAGCAGTTGCTCGGAGAGGCGCAGGGACCGGCGACCGACTGCTACGCGTTGGCGAGCATCGTGTACTTCGTTCTCACCGGACGTGCACCGTTCGGCGATGGCCCGGCCGAGACGATTCTGGCGCAACAGCTGTCCGGTTCACTCGCGGCGCGGCTCGAAGACGACGGATTCCCCGAAGCGCTGGGTGGGTGGCTGCTGAACGGACTGGCGGCGCGGATGGAGGATCGCTTCGCAGATGCACTCGAAATGCGTATCGCCTGGCGACAGGTGGTGCGTGCGACGCGTCGTGCGGAAGATCAGCGCCCGTGGTGGCGGAGACTCATAGGGGGCGTTCAGGAAGACGAGCCCGTCGAACCGCCTTCGGGTTGGTGAATTCGCGGAATCCGAGTGGGCCGAGCTCGCGGCCCATGCCGGATTGCTTGACGCCGCCGAACGGATAGCGCGGGTCCGATACCACCATCTCGTTCACGAACACCATGCCGGCATCGATCGCCTCGATGCACTTCGTGGCGAGTCCGTGATCACGCGTCCACACACTGGCGCCCAGTCCGAACGGGGTGTCGTTCGCTTTGGCGATCGCCGCATCGACATCGGCCACGCGAAACACCGATGCCACCGGACCGAACAACTCTTCGCGCGATGCCGGTGCGTCGTCGGGAATATCCACCAGCACCGTGGGCGGATAGAAGAATCCCGCTAGCCCTTCGGTGGAGCCGCCCACGAGGGCACGCGCCCCGGCCGCGATCGAGTCGGTCACCTGCTTCGCGAGTCCATCGCGTACGCTCTCGGTCGCGATCGGTCCGATCTGCGTGGCTTCATCTCGCGGGTCGCCCACGCGCAGGGCGCGCATGCCGCTCACGAACAGCTCCAGAAACTCGTCGTATACGGCGTCGCACACGATGAACCGTTTGGCCGCGATGCACGACTGTCCCGAGTTCACGGTACGGGCGGCAACCGCTTGAGCCGCTGCGAGCGCGATGTCGGCATCGGGGAGCACGATGAACGGATCACTGCCGCCCAGTTCGAGCACGACTTTCTTGAGATGCTGTCCCGCCACCGACGCTACGTGTCGGCCGGCGCGATCACTGCCGGTCAACGTCACTCCCGCGATACGATCATCGGCGACGACGCCGTCGAGTGCGTCCACCTCGATGAAGGCCATATGGCACGGTGCATCGGGCATGGAGGAGTCGGCGGCACGTGCGGTCGCGCGTGCTTCGGTGAAGCAGGCATCGAGCAGTCGCGCACCACCGGGCACGGAGCCGGCCGGCTTGATCAGCACCCCGTTGCCGGCCAGCAACGTGGGCACGGCAAATCGCAGCGCCTGCCAGTACGGAAAATTCCACGGCATGATGGCGAGCACTGAGCCGAGTGGCGCGTACTGAATGCGCACATCGCTCACGTCGTCCTGGAGAAGGACGTCGTCGGCCAGTGCGACCTGTGCCAGCGCCGGCGCTTGTGCGCAGAGCGACACACACTTGTCGACTTCCGCGCGGGCAGCCACGATCGGCTTGCCCATCTCGAGCGAGAGCCACTCGGCGAGCGCTTCACGGTGAGCGTGCAACGCGACACCGAGGGCGGCGACGAATGGCGTACGCTGCGCGTGCGTGGTGTGACGCCATTGCTGCTGTTGGCGATGCACGCGCTCGATCAATGCGGCGCGTTCTGACGTCGTGAGCGGCGGAAACTCATGTAGGGCGACGCCGGTCGCCGGATTTACTGCGCGGAATATCATACCAAGAACCTCGGCGCCTGGCCCCGTAAGGGTCAAGCGCCGAGGTGAACTGTGTTGCGTGTACCGATGAGCCTACGCCGTTTCGCTCATGCCGCGTGTGTAGGCAGAAAGGTGCCCGAAACGGCGGGTGACGCCATCGAGGACACGGCGGATGTCATCGACGCGGACGCCATCGGGAGGGCCATCGCGGCGGCGCGTGCGATCGCGGCCACCTCGGCCGGGACCGGCATCGGCGTGAGCCGTGGCGCACGTCGCGGTGCACGCTGCGGCGCGTGTTCGCGCTGGCGCGCTTCCGCCACCTTCGTCATCTGACGGCGACGCTTGCGGGCGTACAGCAGCTGGTCGGCACGGGCGAGCAACTCACTCACCGATGACGTGTCGCTTGGCCGGACGCGCGTATGTCCCACCGTGAGCGACAGTGGCATCGGCAGTTCTCCCGACGCGTTGAACAGCGCGAGCCGTTCATCGAGGCGCTTCTGGATCGCACGGGCACCCATCACATCGGCGTCGAGAGCGAGAATCGTGAATTCATCACCGCCCATGCGCGCGACCACGTCGCAGTCGCGAACGGTACTGCGCAGCAAGCGCGACACGGCAATCAGGGCACGATCGCCGGTGGCGTGGCCGTGGCTGTCGTTGAGCTGCTTGAATTCGTCCATGTCGACGTACATGACCACCGCGTCCTTGCCCTGTCGGCGCGCAATCCGCAGATGCTGCTCGGCAAGCGTCATGAAGCCGCGGCGGTTGTACAGGCGCGTGAGGTCGTCGGTGAGACACGCCTTCCGCATACGAAGTTCATCTCGCTTGTGCGAGGAGACGTCGCGCACCGTCACGGCCAATCCATCGGCGGTCGGTGCGGCTTGATGAAAGAGCCAACTCGCAGCGACCGCGCGGCGGTCGACCCGGAGCTCTTCTACCACCGCGGTGCGTAGCGTGAACGCATCGACATAGCGCTCGAAGAGCATGTCGGCCATCGGCGTCGGTAATGCCTCACGGATGCGGCGACCGACGAGTTGCTCGCGCGTTTTATAAAGCGTGGCGGCACCGCTGCCGTTTACGTCGGCTATTTCGAAGTCGGTGATCTCGCCGGCCGCCGTGCGCACGGCGCGCAGCAGGAACATGCCGTCCACGTTCGACTGCATCGCATCCTGCAGGTGACGGACCCGATCGCGCAGCGACTCATCCTCCTGCATGCGATGGAGCAGCTCGCGGTGGAGCAGACGCCAGCCGGCAATCGCGACGATGAGCGCCGCGGCCGACAGCAACGGTGCCGCATCCACGACGTTGGGGACGGCATCGACCGACGCGCTGGCCGACAAGCCGGCGGCCGCGAACGCGAGGATCGTGATGACGCCCCAGAACGGTGTGCGAAGAGCGAGTCGATCGAACATGAACAAAGGGTTTGATGCTTGTCGGGATTCCGGAACCTCCATCGGTCCGAAGGAATTCCCGCCCACGTCGCATCGAACGTGTGGCGCCCGTCACCAATGCAACGGGCGTGCCGCTCATCCATTCACGCGCAGCCATCGGGCTGCACGGTCCAGTTTCTGTGCGGTAAGTGTCTGTGGTGCTTTCGCTTACGCAGCTTTTGGTGGCTCCACTAGAAACTCGGTCGACCAAGCAAGTCGGAAGACATTGCCGGATGTTTCGTCCGGTCCCACGCGGCTTATCCCGCCGGGACCGGAGCGGAAATTTCTGCCGAGTGGTCTAGTCGGCGCCCAGCAACAGGCGAGTTTCGATGGCCTCGTGCCGGGCTTCACTGGCCGGATCGGGCCGCAGCAGCGACACCAGAATGCCCGTCGCGAACGACAAGGGAATGGTGACCAGCGCCGGATTCTTGAGCGGAAAGATCGCGGTCGCGTGGTGCAACAGATCGATCTGTACCGCCGGCGACAGCGCGATGAGCACGAGGGTGGAGGTGGCGCCCACGATCATGCTGCTGGCGGCGCCGGCCGTGGTGGTGCGGCGCCAGAACACGCTGAGTACCAAGGCCGGGAAGTTCGCGCTGGCCGCGATGGCGAAGGCGAGACCGACCATGAACGCCACGTTCTGCCCTTTGAAGGCGATGCCCAGGATCATGGCAACGACGGCCAGTACGACCGTCGCAATGCGCGCGACTTTGATCTCTTCACCGGGCTTGGGGTGTCCCTTACGGATCACACTGGCCCAGATGTCGTGCGAGATCGCGGCGGCGCCCGAGAGCGCCAGTCCGGCGACGACGGCCAGAATCGTGGCGAAGGCCACAGCCGCGATGAAGCCGAGGAAGGCGCGTCCACCGAGCAACTCCGCCAGCATAGGCGCGGCCATGTTGCCGCCGGCGTCGATCGCCTTGATCGACTCGGGCGTGACGAGCACCATGGCTCCGAAGCCGAGCACGAACGTCATCAGATAGAACAGGCCGATCAGTCCCGTCGCGATGAATACCGAACGACGCGCGGTGCGGGCATCCGGCACGGTATAGAAGCGCATGAGGATGTGCGGCAGGCCGGCGGTACCGAACATGAGCGCCATACCGAGCGAGATCGCGTCGAGCGGATTGCTGACCAGCTTTCCGGGTGCCAGCACTCCCGCGCCGTACTTGGCGGCCGCGGCGGCGAACAACGCGCGCGGATCGAAGCCGAACTTGGCGAGCACCATGATGGCCAGTGTGGCCGCACCGCCCAGCAGCAGGACGGCCTTCACGATTTGTACCCACGTGGTCGCGAGCATGCCGCCGAAGAGCACGTACGCCATCATTGCGCAGCCGACGATTACGACGGCCGTTTCATACGGAATGCCGAAGAGCAGGCGAATGAGACTGCCGGCGCCGACCATCTGCGCGATGAGATAGAACGCGATCGTGGCCAGCGTGCCGACGGTGGCGCTGATGCGCACCGGCATCGGATCGAGCCGGGAGGCGACCACATCGGCGAACGTATACCGACCAAGATTGCGCAGGGGCTCGGCGATGAGAAACAGCACGACCGGCCACCCCACCAACCATCCGGTGGAGTAGATCAGGCCGTCGAACCCGCTGGTGGACACGAGGCCGGCAATACCCAAGAACGACGCCGCGCTCATGTAATCGCCGGCGAGGGCGAAGCCGTTCTGGCCGGCGGTCACCGATCGTCCGGCGGCATAGAAATGGTCGGCCGTCTGCGTGCGGCGGGCCGCCCAATAGGTGATGCCGAGGGTGATGGCGATGAAGACGGCGAAGAACGCGATCGCCACCGGATCCGGAGTGCCGAGCGTCATCGGGCGCCTCCCTGCGGGGCGCCGTGTGCGTCGTGCGTGCCGCGCGCGGCGGCGTCGGAGCCCGGCATGGCACGGAGCGCGGCCAGCGCCGGGTCGTACACCCGGTTGGCCCACTGCACGTAAATCAGCGTCAGCACCCAGGCGGACACGATGACCAGCGCGCCCAGCACGATGCCGAGGGACAGGCCCTCGCTCACGAGCCCACCGAGCAGGGCCGGGCGGTAGGCCACGAGGAGAATGAAGCCAAAGTAGACCCCGACCATGAGCAGGGTCAGGATCGCGGCCACTCGCCAGCGCGTGAGGGCGAGGGTGCGCGTGGCGGCGATCTGCGCCGCGCGATCAGTCGAAGAAGGCGTCATGGCGCGCGAAGGTACGGGCAGGGCATCTTACGCGGTAGAGTCCCGCCGTTGTTCGGTCTCCGTCGTTCGGTCCTTCTTACCTCGTCTCATACCACGTCTCACGTGACACAGCGCATGGGCATCGCGTTGGGCAGCCTCATTTCTGGGCTGGTCGCGCTCTATCTGCATCTTTGGAAGCTCGGACTCACCGGCGCGCTCGGCTGCAGCAGCGCCGGGGGCTGCGAGTACGTGCAGGGCAGTCGCTATGGGTGGTTTCTGGGCGTCGACGTGGCGCTAATCGGTGCCGTGGGCTACGCGATGCTGTTCGTGGCTGCGACCGTCGGCACGATGTCCACGTATGAAGACGAGACGTGGCCCAATACGCTCATGCAGCTGATGATCTGGCCGGCGGTGTTGTTCACGCTGCGGCTCAAGTACGGCGAGTTCATCGTACTGAAAGGCTTCTGCTCGTGGTGCGTGGTTTCTGCCGTCACGATCACGCTGTGCGCGATTCTGGTCACGCTCGACCGGAAGCGGCTGACCAAGCTGGCCAAGCAGGCCTAAGCTGAACTAGGGGAC
Source organism: Gemmatimonas sp. (assembly GCF_031426495.1). Classification (NCBI taxonomy): domain Bacteria; kingdom Pseudomonadati; phylum Gemmatimonadota; class Gemmatimonadia; order Gemmatimonadales; family Gemmatimonadaceae; genus Gemmatimonas; species Gemmatimonas sp. The sequence continues at coordinate 126,704 of NZ_JANPLK010000001.1, forward strand.
GTCCTGGTCGCCGACCATGACGGCGTACCAGTGCTTCATCTCGTCGGGGATCGGATATCCGGGGAGCGTACGCACCACGCGGCCGTTGCGGTCGATGGCCACGAAGGTGGGCGTGCCGGGATAACGGAAGGTGAGCAGTACCTGATCGGAACTGCCGGCCGGCCCGATGAGCTGCGCACCGGTGAGCTTTTCCTTGGCGAGCATAGCTACGCCTTCGCCGGCCCCCTCGAGGGTGAGCAGCTTGAGACGCGGCAGTGGACGGCCGGCCGACATCACGCCTAAATCCTTCAGCGCGCGCTTGCACCAGCTGCAGGTGCGCGAGCTGATCATGAGAATGGCCGGTTCCCCCTTGGTGTGCAGGGGAATCACTTTGCCATTCAAGGCGGTCACCTTGAAGGTGCCGATCGCTTGCTCAGCCGTGGGCGCGGTGGCCGGCGCGGTGTCGGTCCCGGCCACGACGCCATGGTCGGCCAGTAGATTCACGACATCCTTCTCGGCCGTCGCGCGCTTCGCGATCAGCACGGTACAGGCCAGCCCCACCAGCACGAGGGCCAGTGTGCTGAAGCTGATGCTGCCGCGAGGGGAACGCGCCGGTGCTGACATACCTGAAATATACCCCGTCCTGGACTGAATGACGCCGCCCGCCGGTTCTCCCGAACGCAAGCTCGGCTCCCTTGATGTGGACGCGTATCTCGCCGATCCGTCGCGCAAGCAGGCGTTCGTGACGCCGATGTTCGACATCATCGCGCCGCGCTACGACGCGTTCACGAAGCTGTTCTCGCTGGGGATGGACGCGGGCTGGAAACGACGCGCGATCGCCGCCGCCATCGCGGTGGCACCCGGCGCTCGCCGCGTCCTCGACCTGGCCAGCGGCACCGGTGACGTGGCCGCACAGCTGGCACGCGCGCTGCCGCAGGCGACGGTGGAAGCGCTCGATGCCTCACCGCGCATGATCGATGCGGCACGTGCGCGACTGAATTCGGTCGACGCGGATGTCGCCGGTCGTGTGACGCCAATGGTGGGCGACATGATGGCCCTCCCGCAGGAACGCGCGAGCATCGATGTGGTGAGCGCCAGCTACGGTGTGCGCAACGTGCCCGACCCCGCGCAGTGCGTGCGCGAGATGGCGCGCGTCCTTCGGCCGGGTGGCGCGCTGGTCACGCTCGACTTCTACCGCCCCGGCTTCGCCCCGTGGCGCGCACTCTTCCTCCGGTATCTCGGCGTGGCCGGCAACGTGGTGGGCTGGCTCTGGCACCGCGACCCGATCGTCTACGGCTACATCGCCCGCAGCATCCGCGATTTCATGACGGCCGATGAATTCTCGGCGCTGCTGCGTCGCGAGGGGTTCGAGGTGGTGAGTGTGCGGTGGTATCTGTTCGGCGGGATTGCGCAGCATGTAGCGCGGCGGGTTGGGTAGGCGGTGTGGTTGCTGACGGTGCGGCTTGAATATCGAGCGACTAAAGCTTCGACGCGAAGGTCGCGAAGTTCGCGGAGGGCGCGAAGAACAGCACAAGCAAAACATTTCTGTTGCTGTTCTTCGCGCGCTTCGCGGACTTCGCGCTCTTCGCGTCGAGCTTTTGCTTTGTTAGATTGAGCCAGATGTAGTCTCAGCAACCGCCGTCGCCACAATCCAACGGTCATCAAGCGAGTACTGCGCGCGTACCGTCATGTCGCTGCGAGAAAGCTCAGGCAGCAGCAGTGAGACCGATACCAATCCGTTGCCCGTGAACTGCAGCGCGACCTCTGTAAAGCGCACATAGCGCCGCACCGTCGGGTCGATCGCCTTGTACACGGCTTCCTTGAGCGCGAACGAGAGAATCACACGTTCACGTTGCGCGAGTGGGTCGGCGTCGAAGGCCGAGAGCGCGTCGAGTTCCGGTACAGTGAGAATGCGGCGCGCGATGGAGGGTCGTGCCACGTCGCGTGCAGTGGGGCGATGCTCGAGGTCGACGCCCACGTGCATCGATGTCCCCGGCGCCAGGCCGTGACGCGGCAACATGAGCGCGAGCGCGGCATCGTGTTTGTGACTGACCGACCCGGCGACCGCGTGCGGCAACACTGGTGCGCCGCGGTCGGTGCGGAGGATCGGGCTGTACGCATCGTGTGGTGCGTGCACGGCGAGGGCGGCCCGCATCGCGAGGCGGCCGGCCACGAAGGTGGAACGACGGGTTTCCGGCATGTCCACCACGAGCGCGGCTTCGTCGGGATGCAGCTGGTTGGACGCGATCATGGCCGGGAGCCACATGCCGGTATCGGGGTCCAGCGGCGTCGGCACGTCGACCCGCGCCAGCGTGAACGCTGACGGTGCGTCACTCGGGGCGGGCACGAACTGCGCGGCCGGCCATGCTAGTGGTGAGGGACGAGTGATCGCGTCGGACATTCTGAAATCTACTGCGCACCGGTGCCTGATCGGCGTGCAAATCCCTGCGCGGGCGTTCACCTTTCATGCGTGACGACGCCACTTCGCTCCGAATCGACGGATAGCCCATCGGCCCGCTCGCGTCTCGTGACGCCGGCGCAGGCCTGGTACGCCGTCGCGATCCTCACGATCGCCAATGTCTCGGGCTTCGTGGATCGACAGATCTTGAATCTGCTGGTCAGGCCGATCAAGCGCGATCTGCATGTCACCGACACCGAGGTGAGTCTTCTGATGGGACTCAGCTTCGTGGTGTTCTACTCGCTGCTGGGCCTCCCCATCGGCCGATGGATAGACCGCGGGCATCGCCCCCGCATCGTCGCGTTGGGTGCCGCCGTGTGGAGCATTATGACGATGCTCACCGGCACCGCCCGCAGCTACGCACACCTCTTCATCGCCCGCATCGGTGTTGGCGCCGGCGAGGCCACATTGGGCCCCGCGGCAGTGTCTATCATTGCCGAGCAGTTTCCGCGCAAGACGCTTGGCGTGGCGATGAGCACCTACATGATGGGCACGTTCCTCGGCTCGGGCGTCGCGTATGCGCTGAGCGCGTTCGTGGTAGGACGCGTGGACAAGCCAGGGCTCGTGCATCTGCCGATCGTCGGCGATGTGTTTCCGTGGCAGCTGGTGTTCTTCTACGTCGGACTTCCTGGCCTGCTCGTGGCGTTGCTGGCGCTCACCATTAGGGAGCCCCGCGCGTCAGGAACACGAGTGCTTCGCGACGAGGTGTCTGCGAGGGTGCCGTTTGCCGACGTTTGGCGCTACATGCGGGCGAACGCTCGCACGATCGGGGCGTTGTCGTTTGGGTTTGCATGCTCGGCCTCGGTGAATTACGGCGTTGGAGCGTGGCTGGCCAGCTTCCTGATTCGGACCCATGAGTTCACTGAGGTCCGGGCGGGTCTACTTATTGGTGTGCTGACCGCCACCCTCGGTCCGCTCGGTGTCGTGCTGGGCGGACGGCTTACCGACGCGTTGTCGAAGCGCGGTTACATCGACGCACCACTGCGCGTGGGCATGCTCGGCGGGCTGGGCATGCTGATCTTCGCCGGGCTCTATCCGTTGGTGCCATCGGCGATCTTTGCGGCGGCGCTGCTGGTCCCGGTCAACATCTTCGCCGCCATGCCGTGGGGCGCCGCCAACGCGGCGATCGCCGAAGCGATGCCGCCGCGCATGCGAGGGCAGGGAAGTGCCGTCTATCAGCTGGTCGTGAACCTCATGGCAGGTGTCCTCGGTCCGACCGCCGTCGCGCTGCTCACCGACAAGGTGTTTCGTGATCCGCTGGCGCTGCGGTACTCGCTCTCGCTTTCGGCCGTCGTCGGGATGACCCTCGCCATCGCTCTGCTGGCCTGGGGCCGTCCGGCGTTCCGAGTCACGGTGCAACGGCTTCGCGACACGGGTACCGACGAAGCGGACAACGCGGCCTAACGTCGAATCCGGTTCACCGCGCTGGTCACTACGTTGCCCGCCAACAAACCGGCGGCCAGCGAGATGCCGATAATCGCCACGCGGAATCCGGTGGCGATACCGGTTTCGACGTCCTGACCAATTAGCGACTGCATGCTGCGCAGTCCGATGCTTCCCGGCACCAGAATGAGCAGGCCGGGCACCTGCGTCACCATCGCGGTGCGGCGTTTGATGCGCGCGAACAGATTGCTGCCGGCACTGACCACGAACGCGCCAAGGAACGCACCAAGCTGCTCGCCCACCGACGCGCCGGCGAATTTCGACACGAGATAGGCGGCCGCGCAGGCCACCATGATGTTGCCGATGTCACGGCGCTGAGCGCTGAGCAAGACGGCGAACGAGATTGGCGCCACCATCAGCGCGACCCATTCGGTCCAGCCGGGAAGCGTGGCACGTGACAACGCGCCTTGCAGCTGCGGCATGGCCTCGTGCAAGATGGGCCCGAGGGCGCCGCCGGTTTGTGCGCCGAGGGCGAGACCGAAGCCCAGTCCGAGGAACACTACGACCGCGCCGCTCAGTCGTGCTGTTCCCGAGGAGAGATGACGGGTGGAGAGTTCCGTCAGCGCCACCGTGAAGGTAAGTCCGGGCAGCAGGATCACGAGGCCGGCCAGAGATGTCGCGAATCCGCTGCGTGTGCCCATGATCCCGTCCATCGTGAACGCGACGGTCGTGACCACGAACGCGACCAAGGGCTCGGTTACATGACGCGTGCTTTCGCGGCGGCCCGCCAACAGAGCGAGCGTGCCGGTGAGCAAGCCAAGGAGCGACGCAATGAGCACGTCGCCCACGCGCACTTTCAGGAAACACGACACGGCGGCCGACGAGCAGATGAACGCGAACAGGACCAGCCACTGCGGATAGGGTGGCGGCTGCTGTTCCAGCGCCTCGACTTGCTGCAGCCCGTCGGCCGGGGAGACCGTCCCCTCGATCACGCCGCGGGTGATATCGCCCAGGGTGGAGAGGTGTCCCAGGTTGGGTTCCCCGGGCTCCACGCGCAGCAGCGACACGCGCTGGTCGTCGAGATTGCCGATGCCCACCATGATGCTGGTGGGGGTCGAGAAGAACTCAGCCTCGAGACCGAGCCGCCGGGCCGTAATGGCCAGCGCCGTCTCCAGCCGATGGGCCGGCGTGCCGTGCTTGTGGAGCGCCCTTGCCAGCTGCAGGAGAAAGCGACGGGATACCGCCGAATGTCCGCCGGTCGACCCCATGGGCACATCCAGCGGGTTCTCGGCCATGCTGAGGGCGTCGGGCAAGTTGGAGCGAGCCATGAAGCTGAGCGTAGGGGAAGCCGACGTCGGGCGCAACGGCTTATCTTTTACGAGAACCCTTCTTCGCCCTTACTTCGAGACACATGCTTCGTTCTCTGTCCTCTACGACCCGCCGCGCGGCGTCGCTGGTCCGTCAAGCTCTGCTGCTGCCCGTGTTCGGCGCCGCGGCGCTCCTGAGTGCCTGCGGAACCGACAGCACGGCGCCGAATATCCCGTCCAATCCCGCCGTGGAAACGTACGCAGCGTCCTTGGGCGTGAACATTGCCGCCATGACCCGCAAGACCGACAACCTGTACGTGCAGGACTTGGTGGTCGGCACGGGCGCGGAGGCGATCGCCGGTCGCGTGATTCGCGTGACGTACACGGGCTGGCTCGTGAACGGCAGCCGCTTCGATACGAACGTGGGCGGCACCGCCTTCAGCTTCACTCTGGGCGCCGGACAGGTCATCCCGGGCTGGGATCAAGGCGTGGTCGGCATGAAGGTGGGCGGCAAGCGCAAGCTCGTGATCGGCTCAGAGCTTGGTTACCGCAACCAGGGACAGGCCCCCATTCCTGCCAACGCCACGCTCGTGTTCGACGTGGAACTCCTCGGCGTGCAGTAAGCAGGAGACAAGCGTTGCATCGAAGGGAGCGGAGAGGATCCTGCTCCCTTTTGCGTTGGCACCCGAACCGGACGACTCATGAGTGCACGACTGCTGCTTGCGCTGGCGTTGACCCTGGTGCGTGCGCCGTTGCCGGCGCAGGCAACACCTGAACGATTCGACCTACTGATTGCCGGCGGCTCGGTACTCGACGGCACTGGCCGCGCCGCGCAGCGACTCGATGTGGGGATCCGCGGAGATCGCATCGTCGCGATGGCCCCCACGCTCTCGCGGGCGAACGCCGCGCGGGTGATCAACGCCGCCGGCCGCACGGTGTCGCCGGGGTTCATCGACTTACATGCGCACCTCGAGCCGCTGCTGCAGTACCCGCTCATGGAGAGCGCGCTGCGACAGGGCGTCACGTTAGCGCTGGGTGGACCCGATGGCGGCTCACCGTTGCCCTTGGCGCCGTATCTCGATTCGGTGCGCACGGCCACCATCGGCATCAATGTGGCGTATCTCGTGGGGCACAACGATGTGCGTCGCACCGTGCTGGGCATGCAGGCGCGGGCACCCGATGCGGCCGAGTTGTCGCGCATGAAGCAGTTGGTGGCGACGGCGATGGGGCAGGGCGCCTTCGGGCTGAGCACCGGCTTGTTGTACCTGCCCGGCACGTACTCGAACATTGAAGAAGTGATCGCGCTGGCGCGGGCGGCCAGCGACAGCGGCGGCATCTACACGTCGCACCTGCGCAAGGAAGGCATCGGGCTTCTGGACGGTGTGGGCGAAGCGCTCGAGATCGGGCGACGCGCGCACATCCCGGTGGTGCTCACGCACCACAAGGCGGTGGGCCAGCAGATGTGGGGCAAGAGCACGATCACGCTGGCCATGGTGGACAGCGCGCGAAAGGCCGGCACCGATGTGATGGTGGATCAGTATCCGTACACCGCCACGCACACGGGCATCGGCGTGCTGGTGCCGAGTTGGGCGATGGCCGGTGGTGATGCGGAATTTCGCAAGCGCCTCGCGGTACCGGCGATCAAGGACAGCATAACGCGCGGCATCATCGACAACATTCTGAACGATCGCGGCGGCGGCGATTTGGCGCGCGTGCAATTCTCACGCGTGGCGTGGGACAAGAGTCTCGAAGGGAAGACGCTGAAGGATTGGGCCGCGCGTCGTAAGCTTGCGCCAACGCCAGAGAACGGGGCCGCGCTGGTGCTGGAAGCGATGCTGAACGGCGGCGGCAACGCGATCTATCATGTGCTCGACGAGCAGGACGTGCGCCGCATCATGGTCGCGCCGTTCACGATGATCGCCAGCGATGGCCGCATCTCGAGCCCCGGCGATGGCCATCCGCATCCGCGCGCCTACGGCACGTTCCCGCGCGTGCTCGGCGAGTATGTGCGCGTTCAGAAACTGCTGCCGCTCACCACGGCGATCCACAAGATGACGCAGATGCCGGCCGTGCGACTTGGCCTGACCGATCGCGGTGTGCTGAAGGTGGGGAACGTGGCCGATGTGGTCGTGTTCGACGCGGCCACGGTCAAGGACATGAGCACGTTCGCGGCGCCGCACCAGTATCCCGTGGGAATCGAGACGGTGGTGGTGAATGGGGCGGTGGCGGTGAGTGGTGGAAAGGCGACGGGCGTAAGGGCGGGACGGGTGGTGACCCGGCCTGGGAAGTGAGCATGACGCGCTGCGCGCTGCTACGACTGCTGGTCGTGTGCGTGCTCGTGAGTGCCTGTCGCGATCGCCCTGACACGCAGACGCCAGGTGATACGCCCGTACTGCCGTCGGGGATGATGACGGCGACCGTCACCAATGCTGACGGCGTGGCGCCGGCTGTTCCGTTCTCCCCCAGTACACCGCTCGCGCGCCCCACCGTCGTTGAGCGATACGCGCATGATTCAACAGCGTACACGCAAGGGTTGCTACTCGTCGGTGGTCGCGTGTTCGAGGGGACGGGGCTGGAAGGGCAGTCCGACGTGCGCGAAGTCTCGTTGCGCACGGGCCGGGTCATCCGCCGCACACCGACACCGAATGGCGCATTCGGTGAAGGGATCGCCGAACTCAACGGCCGCCTGTATCAACTCACGTGGCGACGCGGCGCGGGCACGGTGTATTCGAAAGACTCGCTGCGTATCATCGACAGCGTTCGCTACGACGGCGAGGGCTGGGGACTCACCGCCGACGGCACACAGCTCTATCTCAGCGATGGTACGCCGCGTATTCGCATTGTCGAGCCGAAGGCGTTCACAGTTGTGCGCACGATCGACGTGACGGAGGATGGTCGGCCGGTTCGTTGGCTGAACGAGTTGGAGTGGGTGCGTGGCGAGCTGTGGGCGAATGTGTACCAGACGCCGTTCATCGCGCGCATCGATCCGCTGAACGGAAACGTGAAGGGTTGGATTGACGTGGCTGCGCTGCTCACACCGGAAGAACGCCTATTCGTCGGGGCGCGCGGAGGGACAGCCAACGGGATCGCGTACGATGCGACGACAGATCGGGTGCTGCTGACGGGGAAGTTGTGGCCGTGGCTGTTCGAGGTTACGGTGCCGAAATAGGGGATGAGTCTGGCGCTTACTGCTTCCTCCATCCTGATACCCTCCTCACTGCTTCCTAAGCTGTTGGCAGTTCTGCGATGCTCGTTTCATCAACCACCGGCCTATACCGCAGCGCCTCCCCCACGTGCATACGGTTCACCACCTCGAGGTCATCGAGATCGGCAATCGTGCGCGCCACGCGTAGCACGCGATGATACGCGCGGGCACTGAGGGTGAGTTTGTCAGCAGCGCGCACGAGCAATGCGCGGGCGTCGGGCTCGAGTCGGGCGGCGGGCGCGATGAGTCGCACGGGTGCCGTGGCGTTGGTGAGCGCGGCCAACGGTTGCGTGCCCGCGGTATGGGCATATCGCGCACGCTGTCGTTCGCGCGCCGCGATCACGCGGGCCCGCACCTCGGCCGATCGTTCCTGCGGCGTGTGCGAGGCGAGGTCGCTGGGCGGCACGCGTTGGACGTGCACGTGCAAGTCAATGCGATCGGCCAGTGGGCCCGACAGTCTGGCGCGATGGCGTTCCAGATCGGCCACCGAACATCGGCAGTGGCGATCATCGCAGCCGGCGTAGCCGCATGGGCACGGATTGCTCGCGGCGATCAGCGCGAAGCGTGAGGGGAATCGTACGGCCCGCGCCGCGCGGGCGACGACCACGACGCCATCCTCCAGCGGTTGCCGCAGTGACTCCAGTGTATGTCGCGGGAACAGCGACAGCTCGTCGAGAAACAATACGCCGCGATGGGCGAGACTCACTTCACCGGGGCGTGGCCATCCGCCGCCACCAACGAGTCCGGCGGTGGAGATGGAGTGATGCGGGGCGCGGAACGGGCGTGCCGGCGTGGCGCTGGTGGGAACCTGCTCGGGGCCCAGCAATCCGGCCACGGAGTGAATGGCGAGCACTTCGAGTGCTTCCTGTTCATCGAGTGGCGGCAGAATGCCCGGGAGGCGACGGGCAAGCATGGTCTTGCCGGCGCCCGGTGGCCCCACCAGCAGCAGATTGTGCGAACCGGCCGCCGCGATTTCGATGGCGCGTACCGCGAGTGACTGACCGACCACGTCGCCGAGGTCCGGTGTGTCATCGGGTGGCGCGTCGGTGCGTCGTGGTCGCGTATCACTGCGGGCCGTGCCATCACGCAGCGCGTGCACCAGTTCTTCGAGCGTACGTGGCGCCATCGCTCGCGCACTCGGCACGCGCAGCGCCTCAGCCAGATTGTCGGGCGGGACGATCAGCAGGGCGTCGCTGGTCGCAGCCACATGCCGCGCCACAGCGAGCACCCCGCGTACGCTCCGGAGTTGTCCATCGAGGCCCAGTTCTCCCACCGCGCAGGTGTGCTGCAGCGAGTCGGCCGGCAGTTGTCCGCTCGCGGCAAGTAAGGCGAGCGCGATGGGGAGATCGAAGGCGGTACCTGTTTTTGGCAAGTCTCCAGGCTGGAGATTCACCGTGATCCGTCGTGGTGGAATCGTGAATCCTGAATTCGCCAGCGCCGCGTGCACGCGGTCGCGGCTTTCCTTCACTGCCGTCGCGGCGAGACCGACGAGCGTGATAGTGGGGATGAAACCCCCGCAGGGATGAGGCCAAGGCGGCAGCAGAAACCGGAATCCGAAGCATAGACCGCCGCTGCGGCACCGCCAACGTCTTCGGCGTCGTCGAACCCAAAGCCGGCCGTCACTTCACGTGTGCCACGCCGAATCGGACGGCCGCCGCCTTCGCGCGCATGGTGCGCCGCGTGATCGAGGCCTACCCGAAGGCGTGGACCATTCATCTGGCGTTCGACAATCTCAACACCCACCGCGAGAAGGCGCTGCTCGATCACTTCGGCCCGGTAGATGGCGCACCACTCTGGGCACGGTCGACGGTGCACGACACGTCCAGGCACGGCAGCTTGCTGAACCGAGCCGAGATCGCACTCAATCTCGCGTCCCGGCAGTGCCTCGGCACCCAGCGCATCGATCAGCTCCGGGCGCTCCAACGGCAGACCCGCGCGTGGACCGCTCGGGCGAACCGGCGTCGCACGACGCGTACCTGGTGCTTCACCCGCAAAGACGCCCGCCGAAAGTTGGGTTCTCAAAAGCCACTTTCTAAGCGGTCACAGAACTCGCGCCGCATGGAAATCTGCTCATCGCCGCAACGAGCCCGAAGCGTCGTCTTCGAGTCCGTCGGCCACAAGGATCACGTGTAGCCTCTCCGCGCCGATCTAGTCGGTGTCCGCTTCTGGGGAACGAGCATGCCCTCTGCGTCACGCGCCTGCCGCCGTCATCGCGAGAGGGACTCCTCCGACACGACTGCCGTCGTAGCCAATGGTGATTGAATTGATCGATTCGTCTACACCGATCTTGCAACAAGTGTCCTGAAACAGGGGGGCGGGGCCGAATAAGGAAACTCTTCACCGAATAGAAGTGGGCACGCGCGAGCGGTATGCGCAAGTTGCCTTCCCGCACTCTTCCATCAGGAGTCATATCGTCAGGCTCCAAGTTGGCTGGTTAACCGCTTTCTAAGGAGCAATGTGCATGAAAAAGCCTACGGTGAAGTATGGACTGGGGTTAGTCGCAATCGCCACAGCGTTGATGATCGGTACGGCTGCACTCGGTTATGCCTATAAGCCGCCAACTTCTCGCGAGCGGGCCACAATTTGGCTGGCCGAAAATGCTATAAATCGTCCAACCGAGTACGCTGGGATTGCTTCGCAGCCGATACAATGGCGGCGGCCGTTATTCGGTTTGTTGACAAGTCGGGAGAAGATGGCTCTTTGGAAAGCGCATCTGGAGTCTTTTGTGTTGCCCGATGCAGCGTTGACTGCTGTCCAATTGGGAGTCCGTACGAAACTCAACGCGACGTTGTCGGCAAAGCAGGTTGCGCAAGTTCAGGCCGTAATCGCGCAACTTCCGGAACTGTTCAGCGCGACGAAATCTCTAGTTGAGCGTCAGACACTGCTTCATGAGGTATGCGCACTGAACAAGTCAATGTTCACCCGTAGAGAGACAATCGCAATTTTTGGTCTGATCGGTGAGCTCGACGACACACCCATAGGAGATTGGCCCGCCAACCAACCGCAACCGGCCGCATCCCAAACGAACGTTCAGACCGCTAGCGTCCTACCAGGAGCGGCGTTCGTCGGCTTGCTCCGAATTGGTCTAGCGACAATGGGCATCGGACCGACCGCCTGCAACTGCAATTCCGGAAGCTGGTGCAGCTGCTGGGGCGGAGATTGTAATGGGTCGAACGGGGAACCCGGTTCCTGCCGAGTAACTTCCGGTGACCAAGAAGACGGTGATCCGGGGTGCGGTTGCCTCTGGATTGATGGGTGCGACGGTAAGTGTTCGGAGGCATAGCACTCAACCGTATATCCAGGATCTAAATCCTGCTTTTCCTCCTCTATCACGCAATTTGGACGATAGGGGAGGAAAATGGAGTGGCGAAGGAAACCGCAGCTCTGCACCTTTTGCATTTCATGGGAGCTTAGGCAATTGGAATCTGTCCAAGATCTTGGGGTCTGTGCTAAGGCTAATGCAAATTTGGGTGGTGCCTCCATACGGAAGCGCTGATCCCGGCTAGGATTCGCACGTCACTACAGAGGGCACCACCCATGCGAAGCGTACGAAAGAAAACGCGTGCGCACCAGCCAGCCGCATCACCTCCGATCCAGACGGTCGCGCCGTTGGACGATGGCACCGTGGCGCTGTCGATGATTCAGGCCCTGATCCCGTTCGGGCTCAAGGCCGTGGAGGACGCGCTGCAGCAGGAGGACACGGCGTTGAAGGGCGCGCGGTACGCGCATCGCGATGGCCACGGCGGGATCGCCCGATGGGGCTCGCAAGCCGGGTCGATTTTCCTCGCCGCTCAGAAAGCGCCGATCACCGTCCCGCGCGTGCGGGATCGAGACGCCAGTACGGAAGTCCCGCTGGCGACCTACGCGCAGTTACAGACGCCGCGCGCGCGGGATCTGGGGTTGTTTCGTCGCGTGTTGGGCGGCCTGTCGTGTCGCGAGTACGACGCCGCGGCGGAAGCGGTGCCCGAAGCGTTTGGGCTGGCCAAGTCGAGCGTCTCCCGGCGCTTCATCGGGGCCAGTGCCCACGCGCTGCGCGCGTTGCACGAGCGGCGGCACGATGATCGCGAGTGGCTCGTGTTGCTGCTCGACGGCAAGTCCTTCGCGGCCGATCAAGTGGTCATCGCGTTGGGGGTCACCACCACCGGCGAGAAGCGCGTCTTGGGACTCGTGCAAACCGCCACCGAGAACAAGCGCGTGTGTGCCGCGTTTCTCCGCGAGCTGATCGAGCGCGGATTCCGTGCGCCCACCGGCCTGCTGGTGGTGCTCGACGGGGCCAAGGGGCTGCGCGCCGCCGTCCGCGACGTGTTCGGCGACGACGTGCCGGTGCAGCGTTGCCAGTGGCACAAGCGGGAAAATGTGGTCAGCTATTTGACGAAGCCCCTGCAGGTGATCTGGCGGCGCAAGCTGCAGGCGGCGTACCAACACGCCACCTACGCGGACGCCAAGCGCGCGCTGCAAAAAAGCTCGTGACTGAATTGGCGAAGCTCAACGAGTCCGCGGCCCGCCGTCTCGAGGAAGGCTTGGAAGAAACGCTGACGCTGCATCGGCTCGACGTCTTCGCCGAGCTCGGCACCAGCTTCAAGACCACCAATCTCATCGAAAGTGTGATGGCCCGCGTCGACGCCAAAACGCGCCGGGTGGGACGCTGGCGAAGGAGCGATCAGAAGCAGCGATGGTGCGCGGCCACGCTCCTCCACATCGAAAAGAACTTCCGTCGCGTGAAAGGCGGCGAGCACTTGGCCTTGCTGCAACAGGCCCTGACCGACAAACTCCGTGTCCGCCTCGCTGTCGCGTGAGCGGCTATTCCAAGGCACTCACCCGAATTTCAACTGAAGTCGGGACACACCCTGCGGGGCGGTGCGCATTTCGTTTGGCAGTGAACGACCGGGCACTGAAACCAATCGCATTTCCTGATTTCCCCCGCACGCGCGCGCAGCGGTGTATCGTTGCGCGCGCTATATTCCAGCAGTGCTTCAAAGCGCGTTCTTTCACTCCTCCTCGTATCGTTTCCTCAGTCTCCAAAAACCTGTGAAGCTTTTTTCACCCGACGAAGAATTCTTCAATTCCTTTCGTCAGCTGGCCGAACGTATCGGGCATGCGGCGGTGTTGATCGGGCAATTGTTTGATACACCTCGGGAGTCGGCACGGATTGCGGCCGAGATCAAGAAGTTGGAGACCGACGGTGACGAAATTGTGCGCCAAATCAATCAGCGCATCGACACCAGTTTTGTTACGCCGCTCGATAGGGAAGACATTCACATGATCGCGAAACGCCTCAACAACGTCATCGACTCGATCAGCGGAGTTGCTCGCCGGGTCGTGATGTTTCGCGTTACTGAATCGCGGTCGGGGGCAAAGGAAATGAGCAGCGTCATCGTGCGCGCGGCAGTCGAAATTCAGAACTCAATTGGCGACATCAACAAGCGCCCGAAGATGCTTGAGCACAGTCGCCACATGAAGATCCTCGAGGAGGAAGGCGATAAACTGTACGCGGCGTCGGTTGGTAATCTGTTCGAACCGGAACTCCAGACCATCGAAGTGCTGAAGTGGAAGGAAATTTACGATCTTCTCGAAGAAGCAATCGATGAATGCGAGGGTGTCTCGAACGTGCTCGATAGTATCGCACTCAAGAACAGCTGATCGGCAAGCATGGCCTACTACGTTCTTGGCATCGTCATCGTAGCACTGCTCTTCGATTTCATCAACGGGTTTCACGACTCGGCGAACTCCATTGCCACAATTGTTGGCACACGCGTGCTTACTCCGCTCGCGGCCGTTATCTGGGCCGCAATCTTCAACTTCCTAGCCCTCTTTTATACGGGCACCGGACTAGCCAAGGCCATCGGCGCGGGATACATCGACATCAGTATTGTCGATGCCAACGTGATCATGGCGTCATTGATGGGCGCCATAATATGGAACATCATTACATGGTGGTTTGGAATTCCTTCTAGCTCTTCGCACGCACTGATTGGCGGCTACGCCGGCGCCGCTGTGGCAAAGGCTGGCTGGTCCGCCCTGCTGTGGGGACCGAAGTGGATTGAGACACTGTCAGGGATTATCCTCTCCCCGGCCAGTGGCATGATGGCTGGCTTCCTGCTTATGACCTTCGTTTGCATCGCCTTCAAGAACGTGTCGTACCAGGGTAGCAAATCATTTTTCCGCATCGCACAACTAACCAGTTCAGCTATGTTGTCCCTGGCGCACGGTGGCAATGATGCGCAGAAGACCATGGGTATAATTGTCGCTCTATTGGTTGCAACGCAGACTTCTTTCGTGGGACAGACAGGCTGGGAGCAGCACCTCTACGTCAAGGACATGTCGGTCATCCCGATCTGGGTCGAGCTGAGCGCATACACTATGATCTCGATGGGCACCCTCTTTGGCGGCTGGCGCATCGTGCACACCATGGGCACCCGAATCACCAAGTTGCGCCCGGTTGGCGGATTCTGCGCGGAGACCGGCGGTGCACTCGTAATTATGTTTGCGACGCATTTCAAAATACCTGTCAGCACAACTCACACGATCACCGGTGCAATTGTCGGAGTAGGCGCGACAACTCGTTTGTCGGCAGTTCGCTGGGGGTTGGCGGGTCGTATCGTATGGGCGTGGGTCATCACCATTCCGGCGGCGCTGCTCCTTGCTGCCTTGAGCTACAAAAGTCTGGCGCTGCTCGTAACGCTGTAGCCCATATGCCTGAAGCAACATCCCGCCTGTACTTAAACACTAGATCTAGGGAGTGTCCCGAGCTTTCGCGAACGTCGGCGGGGATGGAGCCGGCCACGAGGTTAACGTATCGTCAAACGACGACGGGGGCCTGGCGCAGTCAAGCGGAACGCAGCTGCCGATCACCGCACGATCCGGTACCCCGAAGGCAGCGAACTGTCTGCCTATGTGGCGAATGGGCGGACTGGACTTGACCCGATTTCGTGGACGCCCGACTTGCCCTAGTTGTGGGGCCGAGGTGACGCATGGGATCAAGCAAGAAGGTCGAACCGCGTGTGCGTCTCGCCCAGTGCGTCCTGATCATGAACCCGCCCGGGCCACTCATCGCCGGCGTGTCGGCAGCCGATTAGTAGGTGCTGCATTCAACCGAATCGTGGTCATCATGCCGCCATCCTCGTGCTCGAGGATGTGACAGTGGTAGACGAACATTCCGACGGCGACCGGATCCCAGAATGGAACGACGACCTTGACGGTCCCGGGAATGCCATTCGCCATGTACGAAACATTTACGTTGTCCTGCAAACTCACGCTGTTCGCAGATTGGCCGTTGACCTGCGTCACGAGAAAATCCGATTGGTGAATGTGGAACGTATGTAGTTCGGTCGTTTGATTTACAATCGTAAACTCAACGACGTCTCCGACACTGACATCGGTGTCGATGCGTGAAGGGTCAAACTGCTTCCCATTTATATAGAACTTGGTTCCTGCCGCATTCTCGGTATAGGAGAGTGTAATGCGCTTCGTGATTTGCGCACGGCTCAGCGTCGCAGGGGTAGGACGTACGTTTGTCGCTCGCGTCGTGTGCGGTCGGCCCAAGGCAGACGGTGCCGATTTTATTCGCGCAGTTTTGGACTTAACCCGAAAAAGTGGACGCGTAATTGAAAGGAACTACGCGGCCTTCGGTAACTGCGCTTCGTACTCCGCCGGACTGACGTACCCCAAGGTCGAGTGCCGTCGCTTCCGGTTGTACCAGGTCTCGATGTACCGGAAGATGGCGCGTCGCGCCTCCTCCCGGGTGTGCCAGTCGTGCGTCATCACCAGCTCGAACTCCAGCGTCGCAAAGAAGCTTTCGGCGACGGCGTTGTCATAACAGTCGCCCTTCCCGCTCATGCTCGCCAGCATGCCGTGCGCCGCCAGTTCCGACCGATGCGCGGCAGACGCGTATTGACTGCCGCGATCACCGTGAAAGATCACGCCCGGCGCCGGCTGCCGTGTCTCCCGCGCCATCCGCAGCGCGCTGAGCACCAAGTCCACCTCCATGGTGTCGCGCATCGCCCACCCGATGCAGCGCCGCGGGGCGAGATCCAAGACGGTCGACAAGTACAGAAACCCTTCGCGCGTCGGGATATAGGTGATGTCGCCCACCCACACCCGATTCACCGCCACGCCGTGGATATCGAACTGCCGTGCGAGGCGATTCGGCGCGATGGGATCCGCGTGATTCGAGTCGGTGGTGGTCACGCGACGGCGCGCTTTCGGTCGAGCCGCCAACCCGGCCTCTCGCATCAGCCGCGCGACGCGATTCGTGCTCGTCGGCAGTCCCGCCGCCCGCAGTTCGTGGTGCACGCGCGGGGCGCCATACGTCTCCCCGCTCTCCGCGAACGCGATGCGCACATGGGCCATCAACACGTCGTCGATCACCGCCCGCCAGCTCTGCGGTCGCCGGCGATACGCGTAATAGCCGGACACGGACACCTCCAACACGCGGCACATGAGTCGCACAGGAAACTCGTCCTCGTGACGAGCGATCACGGCGCACCTCAACGCGACTCTTTCGCGAAGTACACCGCCACTTTTTTGTGAAGGCCTGCTCCTGGCGCAGCGTCGCCACCTCGCGTCGGAGCCGCCGATTCTCTTGCTCCAGCGTCTCGCCTGCCGGCGCCGACCCCTCCCCACTCGCCTCCCGCTGGAGTCGCGTCCACGCCCGCAACTGATCCGGTCGGACCTCTAATTCCCGGCCGATCTGCGTCAGCGACGCGCCGTCCGCCCGCCGCGCTGCCACCAGCCGTACCGCCTCCGCCTTGAACTCCGCACTGAACGCGCGACGCTCACGCTGAACGACCTTCTTGCTCGATCCCATGTGCCACCTCCGCCCCAAAACTAGGGCGAGTCGGGCGTCCACGAAATCGGGTCAATTCCAGTCCAGGCGCAGACTAATGGCCAGATCCTCGGCACTCGGTGCCTCGCCCATCAGACCCAACGCGACCAGTCTGCAGCGGTGCGTCACGGTGCTGGTGCATCGCCGCGCACCGTCTCGGTTTGGTGATGAAGGAAACCCAACCGCGTTCCAAGCCGTGGGCGCGCCGAGAGTTCGTCCAACCGTAAAAACTCCTCCCGAACAGCTTGGACGCACCGGCACTGCGCATCGCGCACGCGTCGGTGACCACGCGCGGTGCCGACATACCGTCTCCCTAACAGAACCTATAGGTATCTGTCACGGGAGAGGATCGTATGAGATCGCCGCGAGCAATGATCACATCGGGAGGACGCTCGGCGCACGTTCGTTCCGCGGGCGAGCATCCATCGAGCACCGAAGCGACCACTCGACGGCCGGCCGCCCATCTCGTCAAGGACTTGTGGGAAGAGGTGTGGTTCACGCGGCGGGTTGTACTACGGTCGCTGCCGCCGGGACTCTACTCTATTCGGGAGCTGGCGACGCGACTCGGGCGTCATCCGAAGGCCGTGACCGACGCGGTCCGCCAGGGCCGCATCGCGCGCGTGACAGGACCCTGGCTCCGAGGAGTAGCGGCGCGGGTGAGTGACGCGCAGCTGGAGCAATGGCGCGCACGTTCCTTGGAAGCGGTGCTCGCGGATTTCCCAGCCCTCCCGCAGCGCGAGAGCGAATGGCGCACCGTAAGCCAAGTCGCGCGGCACATTGGCGCGAGCCATCAAGTTGCCGCTTTTCGTCTGGAGCGTTTGGCGGCAGCGGGCGAGGTTACCATGCTCGAATGGGAGGCCGACACCCCGTTTCGGCGCCAGCGTCGATTCTGGCTGCCGCGCTTTCCTCGTGCGCTGACGAGAGGAGTAAAGGGTGACCGGCCAGCCGTCAAAGCGCACGAGGATCAACGGTAACTCTCCGCCCTCGGCGCAACGGGCCGTTCATCTCCCCATACGGTAGGCTGCCGATACGACCAGAACGACGGTCGCCATCGGTACCCGACTGATGGAGATATGGAGACCGTCCGAGCGAGCGACTGTGGCGAACCTGCGAACACGACGAGCACGCACTCGGTCGGGATCGAGTCGAAATCCACTCCCTCTCAAGCCTCCACCGCCATCGCAGCAACGGCCCCGCGATGCCGGGAACGCGGGGTCATTGCTCCGTACGAACGGCTCGAATCAGGCGACGTCAGTCGGTCCGAAGCGAAAACGCGAGTTCTCCATCCTGGGGGTCGTCGCGATGGACAGCGGGTGCGCTGATCTTCGCGCTTATGCGCGTGCCGCCGCTGACATCCTCGCCCGTCGTCAATCGTCCACGCCTGGCCAGTAAACGCGCGGCGCTCGCGAATCCACTTTTAATCCGCCAGCCCGTCCGAAGCCGTCCACACTTGTCACGGATCAGTCGCAAGATCATGTCGTTCGCATCGTATCGCTCCACCCCGCTAGCTGCTCTGCGTTTCTCGTTGGCCCGCGATGGGCACACCGTGCTGCGTGGTGGCGGGCGAGCTAGCCGACACTGTGCCGCCGAGGGTTTCCCGCTCGCCCCCCTTCACAGCACGGTCTCGCGCGCGTGGCGCGCTCGTATAAAGTGAGGGTCGCCCAGATGTCGTCACATCGACGTGGGCATCAGCGCCCAACCGAATCCCAAGCGGTCACCGACGAGGTGCGCACGTCGACGGCGCTGACAGCGCTCACGGACGCGCCGTGGCTCGTGCTCGGTGACACCTTGCTCGGCTATTTTCGTTCCTCAACGGACGAACAGGATCGCTCGTGTCCGCAGCAGGTCCGCGAGGTCGGACGCTTCTGGGCAGAGCAGGGCAAGGTACGGGACGCTTCCGTGCTCACGGTGCGCAGCGGCGTGGAGCAGGGCATCTATGTCGACGAGGGGGTCAGTGGATGGAAGACCGCGCCTGACCATCGACCCGCCTCCGCAGCACTGCTTGCCTACTGTGCCGCACACCCTCAACCGCAGTCAGAGCCGGGCGTCATCACGGTCTGGGCGCTGTCGCGACTCGGACGATTTCCCGACGGGCCCGTGGAGGCATTTCACTGGCTGTATCACTTCCATCGGCTCGGCTGGCGCTTCTGGAGCCTTTCGGAGGGGGATCTCGCGTGCAACGATCAAGACCGACTGCTGAAGGTCCTCAAGATTGCGCTGCACGCGGAAAAGGATACGGCCTCAAGCGAGGACAAGGCGAGAGGCGTCGTGCGCGGAAAGCGCCACCTGCGTGAGCACGGACTCTGGCAGGGCAGCTTCCCACCCTTTGGCTATGACCGGTGGGCGGCACGCGTTTCTAGCACCAAGATTCAGTGGATCGAGCCGCTGCCGGTTGGGAAGCGCAACGCATTCGCGGACCCCGACATCCATACGCTGCTTCGGCCGAACGACGACGCGCCGGCTGTACGGCAGATCTACCAGTGGGCTGCTGACGGCGAGAACGGGCGCACCATCTCGCTCGCGGAAATCTGCGCGCGCATGAATGGGGGCACCGCGCGACCCTATATCACTCGACACGGCGCGCCTCACGGAACTGGGTGGTGGCCAAGTACGGTTAGCCGGGTGTTAAGCAACGAGGCGTACCTCGGGATTCAACTGGACGCCGCGGGACAGGAGTATCCTGCGCGCTGGGATGCGTTGGTTGACCGCGCGACGTGGCGTGCCGTGCGCTCACGGCTGAAGGACAATGCCACGCGTCCTCGCGCGGTAAACACCGCGTACGTGCTCACTGGGCTACTGGCCTGTGCTCATTGCGGATCCCGCCTTCACGGCGAGCGTCTTCGCAACACCGCCGGCGTGGTGTTCTACTATCGAACGGGCCGCGTACCGGGGCCAGGCAAGTGCTCGGCATGCACGGCACGGCTTCGCGCGGATGTTGTCGAGCCAGCCCTCGTCGCAGCGATATCCGAGTTCGCGGATGACCCGGCGGTGCTGCAAGCCGTGGCGGACGAGCGCGGCGCACGGTCCGGCCACTCAGCGTCCCTGAACACACGACGTCAACTACTCATCGCTGCGCGCGACACGGCGCAAGCGGAGATCACGCGCTTGCTCGACCTGGCTGGCATGGGCGGTGAGGTCGCTCGACAAGCGCGAGAGCGCATTGCCGCAGCGAATCACGATGTCGCTCGTAGAAGCGAGGCGCTCGAGCGACTCGCGCACTCCCCCGCCGCGGCTCCGACGGTACACGCGCGGCAGCAGCAGGCGCGCCAGTTTGCCACACTGTTCGAAGCGGCATCCATGTCTGAACGCAAGGTGATGCTCCGATGCTTCGTCGTCCGTGTGGACGTCGACATCCCCGGTGAGTCGCTCACGGTGCACTACCGTCGACTGATAGGTCTCGCACCGTAACGCACATGGAGCTGACCTACATGCATCGACTTCGTGTTCCCGTGGCGAAGGATCGCGTCGCGATGTGGCCGCGGTCGCGTCAGTCCGGCACTTGACGATGTGCGGCGCGGTGCCGTGATGCCGTCCCTATGAGTGGACCCACTCATGGAGCGATCAGTATGCCGCCACGAGCACTAAAGCCTTGGGATGCCCCATTCCCGGCAATTTCCTACTCTGAATCGCAGGAGCGTCGGCGTCGGCAGTGCGCCCGGGCGCACTATCATGCCGTCTACACCGCCCATCAGGGGTGGCGCGCTCCACCGCAGAGCGACGCGTGGCGCGCGTACCGCCTGAAGAAGGCCGTACCTCTTCAGGCGGCCATTGGCATCGCCGTACACGACGCGGCGACCCACTGCGTCATGGCGCTACGCGAGGGGAGAGCGCTGCCGACCTTTGAGACACTTCGCGCACGCGCGGCCTTGACGCTGAACATTCGATGGCGCAACTCGCGCACCCGTCGGCACGCGTTCTTGCAAGCGCCGAACCAAGTGCCCGTGTTCCTCGAAGCCCTATACGGTGACGGTCCCTCGCGCGAAGCGTTGGAACGCGCTGCATTAACATTGGATCGCGCACTGGCTGGACTGCTGTGCTGTGAAACGGTCTGGGAGTGGGTTCGCTCCGCCGCCCCCGACGACGTGATTTTGATGGATCCGTTTGCGTCCATGTCGCTTACCACGATTGACGGCCAAACAACGTGCTTCGGCAGTGCCGACCTGATCGTGCGTCCACGCGCGGACGCCCTGTGGCATATCATCGACTTCAAGACTGGAAGCGCAGATGGAGTGGTTGATCAGATCATGACGTATGCACTGGTTGCTCGGTCTGTCCTCGCCTTGGACATCCCGCGCGGCTGTCTGGGAGTGATCGTTTCGCTCAGCGAGGCGCCGTCGAATGCCGTCGGCGTATTCACGATTACACCCGAGGATCTTGTCGAGGCCGAGGAGCGACTCAGTCATCTGATCGGACAGCTACGAACGTTGATCGCTGACCAACGGACCGGCCAACCGATGGCACTGGAGGCATTCCCGATGGCAGCAAAGCCAAGCCAGTGCCGATGGTGCACGTATCGCGCGCTGTGCCATCCGGAGCGGGTTGCCGAAAGCTCAGTCTTAGCGCCCCTCATCGCGGCTCGATCTGAATAACGACTGCCACGTCGACCGACGTCGGTCCAGCCGTGTGCGTGCATTCCTTCCGTCGCAGGGAAGCGACAACCGCCGCCGAGAGATTTGAACGCGAATGACAACGTTCGACGAACGTCGAGCGTGCTGGACGTAGAGGGCAGCCCACGCTGCGGGTGTGCTCAGTCGTGAGGGCAACGATCCCGGCGTTCCGTGATTCAGAATTCCGGAGAGGGCCACGCGCTGCGACCGCGAAAGTTGCGTCTCGCCGGCGGGCTACCTGACCTCGACCTGAGCAATTGTAGCGAAGCGGCAAGCGTCGTTCGCAAGGGTGTGTTGCTGGCACCTGCGCCGTTGAATTCGAAGCCATGTCGGCGTAGCTCCGCGTACAGCGCCGCCACAGTTCGATACCCCAGTTGAGTAGCTGCTGTCTCCGGCAGGATACGGCGCTCGCTAATGCGGTAAGCGGCAACGAGCGCTCGTGCCCAGCTACGAACCCATGAGGGACTTCGCAAGCCAATGAAATCACAGCGTCGAGACAGTGTTCGTTCCGTCAATCCACACAATGCAGCAAAGAGCGCGGTGCTGGAAGGCGCTTGCGCGATTGAGAGTGCTGCGACGACTATCGGTACTGCCACGTTATCAAGTTGCGTCGAGAGCAGATGTATTAAATGCTCCAGTTCCATCCGTAGTGAGAGCGCCTCTATGAGCGCAAGCAATCCAACGCGAGGGTCTGACTCGCTGTCGGTGCACGCAAGTTGCTCGACGCCCATTCTCCCGAAGGAGAGTAGCAATGCGGGGAGGGGTAGCTGCCGCGTGTACACGAGAGCCATTGTCCACGGCGGCGTGTGTGTGGCGAGTGCCCGCACGCGTCTCAACAGTACGTCATCTCCGCGGTGATCGCGTGCGAGCAGATAGATGGTGGCGTACGGCGCCTCAGCAGTGTGTTGCTGAGGCGCTGCACGTGTTGGGTTGAAGGTGCTGATGTGCATCCCAGGAAACTGCCGTGCGATGGCGCGTCGCAGCCGTGCCGGAAGTCCAACGGTCGCGATACGCATCGGAGTGTGAGTGAGCGATGAGGCGACTGCACTCTCCGCCGCACGAGCCGGACGACGAGCAGGGACGTCACGCTCGGCCCCTACCACCAAGGGATTAGGTCAAACCCAGCGGGGCAGTCTCCGTCTTCAGGTGCGGGCAGAACGATGGCGTCGCCACCGTCTGGGCTCTGCGCCACGCAGCGGTACTCCGTCTTGCGCGGTCGAACCGCGAGCTCGTCAAGAGCGGGAGCCGTCGGGCTCACGTCGGCACAGGCGCTGGCGAGCGATGCGACGACGACAAGTAGGACGAGGGGACGCCGTGCGGCGAGCCATGATTCCGTTCGCGCGACGAGGCGCGTGGATCGTAAGGACATCGGAGACTCCTTGAAGAAGGGAGCCGCAGGATTGGCCTTAGCAGTCCACGCACCGAGTCTCTATTCGGACAACTCCTTGCCTATTCGGCGTATAAATGTGGGCCGAATACGTAAAGCGAGCGCGTGTCATCGACTTCCGCTACTCAGGGGCGACTCGTAAGTTGTCGGTGTCGAGTCCGCCAGCCCGCGCCTTTGTGATCCACCGATGAACCCACCGTTGCTTCGCATCTCCGACTGGCTACGTCATTCGCCCGAGAGCGCCTCGGCGACTGATGACGCCCGCGCAGCGCAGCTGGGAGCACTTGCGGTGCTTGCGGCAGGTTTTGAAGCGAGCGATTCGTTCGACTACCCGTCAATGGCAATGGAACCGCTGCGTGAACCGCTAGCGCAGTTGCCGCAGCAGTTCGCCGGGATTCCGCCGGATAGCGCGATGGGGGAATGGCTGAACCTTGCCTCGCTCGCCGAATTCCTTCAGGCACCGCAGCTCGCCGATCTCTTGCTCGTGGAACTGATTCTGCGACTCGCGCCGCAGCGCGCCGGGCGGGCTCACGGATACGGCCAGTCCGAGCGCGGGGAGCTCGCCGCACTCTGTTGGACTCGGCGCGGCCGAGTGGCACGCACGCAGGGCAGATTTGACGATGCAGCAGCGTGTTACAACACGGCGCTACGACTCGCGGGGCGCGTGTGGCGCGATGCGCGGCCGCAGGCTACGTTGGGCCTCGCCGCTCTGGCGGCGAATCGCGGCAACATTCCCGCCGCGGAGGTGCTCGCTCTTCAGGTGCTTGAACGAGGGTCGCAGGTGTACGCGCTCTATCGTGTGCCGGCGCATCAACTGATGACGTTCACCTTGCGTCGGCGCGGTAGCTTGCTCGACGCGCTCCTGCATGGATGGCACGCGTTCGATTTGTTGGGGGCAGATGATCATCGGCGAGATGAGGTGCTTATCACAATGTCGGAGATTGCGTTGGCTTACGGTGACCTTGAATCGGCGGCGCGCGGCTTTGCCGCGGTGCGTATCGCCGCGCTCCCGGTGCGCATTCGGATACCGGCCCTCGTCGGCACGCTCGACGTTGCGGTGCAACGCCTGTCCAAACTCCGCCGGCGCGATGCCGTCGATGGTGCCGACGCTATCGCGGTCGCTACCACGCAGTCGGTGTTGGCGGCGCAAGCGCCCCTGATCGCTCTACTGGAAGGGACGCTATCGCCCGGCGACGTCCTACTCGCCGTTATCGCGCTTGGCGAGGCGGCGCTTGAACTCGGTGAGCGCGATGACGCGATGGGATGGATTGCGAAGGCGGTTTTCATCGCAGACCAGCACGGCTTTCACGAGAAGCGCTTTCAGGTGGATTCGCTCCGCGCACGAATTGCGGGCGGCGCGGTCCGCGAAGTGCCGACCAGCGCGAGCGGACACGCGTCGGCCGCACCGGTGCTTCGCCGCTTCGCTGCGCTGGGCGGTCCCTTGATGACGGTGACGCTCTAGTGGCGACGCGCGCGCAACCGGCGGTCGTCGGCGCGCGGGCCGGTGCGTCCGGAAGCGTGCTTCGGTTGCGCACGCCGCTACCGGCCGGTGTCATAGCCTTCGCGTTGCCACTGACGCTGCTCCGAGAGGTGAGGGTCGCCATGCAGTACCTCCTGCCCGTGTCTGGCGCTGACTCGGTATCCAACTGCGAGCAGTTGCTAGCACGTCACGTCGGGCAGTGCCTTCTGGTTCGCGTCCCGACACCAGATGAGGACGCCCTGGTCGAGCAACTGATGAACCTGCGAGCACGGTTCCCGCGAGTGCCCTGCGTCGCCCTCTTTATTGAAGGTGCGTCAGACAGTCGTTGGGTGCTTCGCCTTGGGGGCGCTGGTGTCACGGAGCTTGTGATTTGTAACCAGCTAGTCCCGTCAGTCCCCCTCACGAACGCGCTCATCCGTTGCGAAACGGACAGTCTGGCGGTGCGCGTGTGGAAAAGCGCAGGGGTGCAGGTCGAGGATGCGCTGCTCGCGGTGGTCAAGCCAGCGCTTCGCCTCGCGCACGCGCCGATCAGCATGCTGCGTCTCGCCGCTGCAGCGCGGATGCACGAGCGTACGCTGCGGAAATACTGCGATCAGCATGGCTTCGCCAGTCCACAGTGGATCATCGGGTGGGCACGGCTGCTCACGGCGGCCTACTATCTTGACGATCCGGGTAGAACGGTTCAAGATGTCGCCGAGTTGCTCGCGTTTCCGAGTGCCGCATCGCTGGCAAACCACGTGCGTCGCTACACCAAGTCCACCCCGTCGGCGCTGCGCGACGCCGGCGCGGTTCGAACCGTGGCGTCGTTGATGGGATCGGGCATGCTGCGTCGCGGGGGCGTTAACCGCGTATCGAACTACACGCCGTCTACCATCCTCCGGCTTATTTCGAGCTGAAGTGGGTGTCGGCGGACCGCTTCGCGTTGGCATCGGCAGCGCGAGCAGGGAATCGCGCGCGCACGGAATCCGGTTGCTGCAATACACGAGTGACGGTTTGACATTGCCCCTGCGGTACCGAGCGGTGTCGGCGGAGCGCCACGGTGCGAGCGCCTCTAGCCGAAGCCGCCGACGCATCGAGAGGCTATCGTCTGAGTCGCACCAACAGCCCGGGCCTGCTGCATACTCGCTTTGCCCGTAGATACTACGGCAAGGAGTTGCTATCTCGGCCGGCCGCTCGCATGGCACGCTTCGCGGCCTTCGACGCCTCGTCCGTTGAGGCCGTCTGTAAATTCAGGGCGGCGCTAGCTTCCGTTAGTGGAGTATCCGATGACTCAACGTTCGACGATGCATCGGTAACTGACGGCCGCTCGGGCGCGGCGGGCCCCGCCTCGGTGTGGTCGATGGGGGGCGTTGACCCGAGAGACGAAGGCAGGCGCCAATACGCGAGAAGCTGTCGCACGAGTGAAGCAAATCCAGGCACGGCATACTGCGGCGCCGCAGGGCGCGTCGCTGCGCACTCAGGCTACGGCACCACCCTCGATGGAAGACGAAAGCGCTCGGCTTGCACGAACCCGTCGCGTAAATGCCATCGCGGCCCGAGGCGCCAGCGGCGGCACGGGTGCAGCACTACGTCGGTCCGCTTCGACCTCGTTGTCGGATACCTGGTCCGACATCACCGCTTGAGCGTACCCGAAACGCGCAAGGAGTGCAAGCACAGCATGTCGGTCGACTTCGTCAAGCGCGTCCACTCGTCGGATGACCTCGAGGCGCAACGTGTCCATCGCCCGCTGAAATCGCCGCTTTGCGCCCGCTGGCGTCGTCTGCACTTGCTCACCGATCTCACGCCAATCGAGACTGATGATCAGCCTCCACCAGATTAGCTCACCGGTGGAGTCGATGGCGCCGTTATACGCGTCGGCCATCAATCGAAGCAAAAGCTCCATGGCAGGCTCCAGCTCCGCTCGCTGTCCGATGCTGTCTTCCATCGTCATGCCAAACATGGCCTGCGCGGTTACGTCTGCGAAGTATGCCGCTTGCAGGCCCGACTGCCGCGACCGAACGAGGTCAAGCACGAGGCGGTGCGCAATGGTCATGGCCCACGCCATCACTTCGCCGTCGGATTGCGCCCGACACGTGCGGACACCCTTTGCGATCCGAATCAGTGCGTCTTGCGCGATATCGGCAGCAAGATCGTCGGCGTCTGGCGAACGTTGGACCTTGGCAAACGCGTACCGCTTAATCGGGGCATGGAGGAGGATGAGCAGCCTCTCCAACGCGACGTCCGCAGCCTCTCCCACTCCCCGCGCTACCGACACTAGCGGCATGAAGGTCGCGGTAACCTGCGACTCGCGAGCGGGAGTCGCCATTCTCGACGTCACGGCTCGCGAGATCGACGTACCAGAAGTCGCCGACGCTCGGAAGCCTTCCGCTGAGACAGGCGGGCGCGTCGTTTCCATCGTGCCGCATTGCAGACGTACGGATGCCATCAGGCGCCACCAGAGCTGAGATTGAGAGAGGGTGCAGGAGACCGACGTACAGGGTGTGCGCGAGCACACGGTTTCCTATTTCGGCCAGCCATACAGGTAGATCGCGCACCACAGGAGCACAGGTTGGAAGGACTGTGCCGCGTCCCACAGGACGATCCCCGACTGCACGCGCGCCGTTGCAAGCAGTCGCCGCACCTGCGATGAGAGTGGATCAGCGTCCATTCGCGGGCGCGTCGTCGCTGGCCGCTGGCAACGCGCACGCGAGCGACCGAGGCGGCACGACCAACAGCGGCAACGACTGCGTGTGGAGATTTGCACGGTTGGAGTCACAATGAGGTTGAGAGCACATCGGCTAGGAAGGCAACGCCGTTATGACGGCTTCACAACGAGGACGGAGGCGCGGCACCGTCGGCCATGCTGCATACTAGATCTTGTTTGCCGAAGTGGCCGCTACATGGCAGACGCCAGACCGACAGAGCGGGTGCCGGTGCATTGCGTTCGCGGGCCGCCGGCCGGCGCTTCGCGGGACGTGGTGAAGACAAATTCGTGAGTACGCCTAATCGTCATAGGTCAGCGTCCGACGTGTGAAACAGCGTGCGTTGAAATCGACGCGGGCGCGAGCGGCTCTTTGGGCGTATGACGCGTACCTCAATGAAGAACGGCCGCAGCACGCATGGCCGGCGCGTGTTCAATCGCCTAGCTGCTGACGAACGCAGGACGATCCGCGCGCGCTGGTCCGGCCTAGCCGTTGCGGGCATGAGGCGTGGGCAGGCGGCGGTGATTCCGGGGAGAGCGCACTCGGTGGCGGTCAACGCCTGCGAAACGCCGCAATACGAACCGCTCGCAAGTCCGGGCCGTTTACATATGGTCGCGCATTCGCCGACCCGCGCTCGGCGCCGCAAGTTGCGCGTTCCAGTCCAGCCTCACGGGTGCGCAGTCGGACTGCATTCAGTCGGAGCCTCTCGATGTCTGCGAACGCCGAGCGCTGGCTTCACAACGCCAAGCCTCACCCATCACCCGAATCCATTGCTATGGAAAATCAGCACGCGCGGCGACGATGAGCGCAACGGTTTTCGCACGCATGCGGCTAGCTCAGGTTGGAATCGATGCGGACCGCATCTCCGGTGACGCAGCCGCGTTGCTGAGCGGGGTAGTTGAACGGTTGCGGTCTATGGTGGGCTCCCTCTCGTGGGCGCAGGTCGCCCTCCTTTGCGTACTCGCGGTAGCCGTGATCGTCACCCGCTGTCCTACGTGCTGGATCGGCACGCGCGTACCGAGGTCGGGTACAGGCGGCGGAGCGTACTGGGGCTGCAGTCGGCGCAGTCGTGGCTGTCCTGGGCCGCGTGGGCCGCGCCGTCGACGGAAGGCATGATACGTGAACGTCCGACGCGGGGTACGCAGTCGGTGGATGATGTATAGTTGCGCGACGAGCGAGAAGGCTGCGCCGACGGGAACGAGTAGGACGAGGGCGGCGAGTGCCAGCGTTATGAGCCTCAATGGAATTTCAGGCGACGCTCCGGTCACCTTAATGAGGGCAAGCCCGCTGCTCGCGCCGAAGCCCATCGCCAACGCACCGAAGCACCGCAGGCGCGCAAGACGACGCACGGGATGACCGCCGCCACTAAAGGCGAGGCTGTAAAGGTTAATGCTGGCCCACGCGCAAATGAGAGCAGCAGACGGGAGAATGGAAGTCGGAGGCGGCGGGATGGGCATGCATGTACGAGTACCAGAACGCAAGAGCTGGCTGCTACTCCGATGCCTATCCTGCGCGCGGTCAGGACGCCGCCGAGCGCAAATCGAGAGCGCTTGCGCGCAGCAAGCGCAGACGTAAGCCTTACGTATGTCGTCTCGCCGTCAAATCATCGGACCCTTCGAGCCGCTTCGCACGGCAATTCTTGGGCTTATCGCAACCGGAGATAATGGATTCGAGGGGCTGCTTGCGTCGTGTCTCGAAGCGGCCAGTGGCCTGCCCATCGTGCTTGCCAACGCTGGAGATCAACGCGGGCGTGACGGTGCGTCGCCTGCCGCCGCGTCGCGAGCGGCTGCGACATTCGCCATTGCCATGGAAGCCAAACGCTACGACACCCGGCTGTCATCTGAGGCACTCCTGGCCAAGGCGCAGCGGGCTATTCTGAACCCGACGGGGGCGCTCGACCTGTGGGTCTTGGGCGCCACCGTTCCACTCGCGGATCAGGTCGGAACCGACCTCGCCGAAGTGCTCGAGGGGGCAGGGGTCACGCTCCTCATGCTCGATTGGAGCGCACGAGGGGTACCTCGCCTTGCCGTGCTGCTCGCGCTTGCAGAAGAGAACTGCGTCGGATGGTGGGAACAACACGGCACCGGCGCCACCGTGGCTGTGTTTCGTGCATGGTTGGACGAGGTTCGCCGGGCCCCCACTTATGGCGGTACAGCGGCGGCATTAACGGCGGAGTTGCACCAACCGACTCTGGGCTTCGCAGCGGCGCAGCGGGCAACCACCACGTGGCTCCGAAATCTGCATAGCCGCCGTGCCGAGGCAATTCGCACGATGGGGCAACCACTCGCCGTGCGTGATCCTGCCTTCCCGGCGATTCGCCGCGAAGCGTCGCTTGAAGCGTTCGCCCAGGCCGCGCGAGAGGCGCATGCCGCGCATATACACGCTCGGCGCACGCCGCTATCGCTCGACGTGCGCGCGGCCAGCAGCGATGGATCCTCGGCTGAAGGACGGGCTACGCTCCCACGCGTGGTCGTTGTCACCGGTGAGGAAGGGGTGGGCAAATCGTGGTTGGTTGCCGACTGGTGGAGTTCTCTCGTCTCGCCGCCGCTGACGGTGCACGCCTCAGGGCCGCGCTTGGATGCGCTCGCACTTGCAAGAACGTCTAATTCCCTCAGGACGCTTGCGGAGTTGTTGGCGGCGCAGGACGTCGACTGCAACGAGCAACGCGTCGCGCAGTGGCAACGTCGACTGAGTCGGTGGGCGCGACTCGGAAGGAGAGGATCGGGATCCGACGAATGCGCAGCGCTGCCGCGCCTACTCATCGTACTAGACGGGCTCAACGAGCATCCCGTCGCAGCATGGGGCGACCTTATTGCGAGGTATGCCGAAGTTGCGCGCGACTTAGGGGGACTGCTGGTCGTCACCTCGCGTCCACACACGTGGCACGCTGTCCTCGCGGAGACGCTCACGGAAACGACCGAAGCGCTCGTGGTCGCTGTGCCCGAGTATACCACTTTGGAACTCGACGAACTCCTGCGACTTAACGGTGTTGACAGTACTGGCTGGGACAACGCTCTTCGCACCTTTCTTCGAAACCCTCGCCTTGCCTATGTAGCGATAAAAATCGCTTCACGAGGGTTGCTCCCAACCGGTCCTCTTTCGCGTGAGCGAATACTGTTTGAGTATTGGCGTGTGTATCGCGCGGAACGAAGCGGACGCCCGGTACATTCAGTAGCAGATTTTGATGAACTGCTCCGTCGCCACGCGCGGCGAGCCCTTTCCGAAATGGATATTCGCTTTCCGTCCTCCGAATGGGCCGGTTACTCGGTGGTCGCGCAGCGTGACTCGCGCGCGCGCGCGCGCACCGATCTATCGGAAATCACGGAGGGGCGCTTTCTCTCGGCGGATCCGGGTCGACCTGGCTATTACACATTTCGCGCCGAGACGCTGCCGTTTGCACTTGGGTTGTTGCTGACGGATGATTTGCAGGACCTTGTAAACGTGCGCCCATCGGCTACGGCGCTAGAACTCACGGAGCAGCTGCGGCAAATACTCGATCCCGTGGAAGGGGTCGACCAAACGGCCGACGTGATCGTGGCGGCCATTGCCGTTGCGTGTCTGCGTGAGCAGGTAGGTCCGATAGTGCGACAAGTGCTCGTGACCGCTGCGCTCGCGCTCCAGAATGTTGACGATGAAGCAGTCGGGCGCCTCGGCTCATATGTCATCGACCGACCCGATGCGTTTTTCGACGCGTTGCAAGGCACGTCGGAGCAGATACGTTTCCAGCGCGCTTATGCGCTCGTTGAAGTGCTGCGCGATGCTGCCGATAGCAGACCCGTCGCGCTCGCGCGCGAACCACGGATTGCGCGCTGGTTGGGTGGGTGGTCGCCGCTGCTCTCCCTACGGCTCGGAGTCATTCAAGACGTTGAGCGTCAAGCGGGCCGCGATGCGGCGCGCAATGCGGCGTGGGATGCCTTTGCCGCGAGCGAGCGCGCGTTCGTTCACACATACACATTCGAGCAGCAGACTCCGCCGGGAACTCCCCTCGCTCGACTCGCAGTCCGGCTACAGGTTGGTCTGCCAATAGCGCCGCAAGCTCACGGAATCCTTGCGTGGGCGCTGGTGCAGTGGTTCGCCCCTGAATTCCCGAACGCATACGACGACGTTCGGTGGCTGTTGTTGTTGAACCCGGAAGATCCAGCGGAAACGACGGCTGCACTTCGCGACACAATCCGCATCTGCTGTCCGAGTGGACCTTCGGGCGCATCCGAGATGGTGCGCAAGTCAGTGGCGATGTTGCTTCGTATGTGCGGGGATATGCATGCAGCCTCCGACGCCGCGAGTTGGTACACGTTCGAGTCACGCCATCGATGGCGGTCCGTGTCGCGGTTCTGTGCGACGAATCCATATGATCCGGGCGCGCCACCGAGCGCGGAGTTGCGCGACGCATATCTCGCCGCAGATGGTCTGCCGTCACTCGACGTCTGGACGAACTTCTCTGTGACAACGGAGGATGCCACGCTTGATGACCTTTTGCCTGCGCTCGCGCGGTTTGCTCCCGAGGTGATGCGCTCGACGCTGCGAGGAATCGTTGCGACCATTCCGAATCGCGACTGGATGGGTTTGCGCCAACTCGGCTGGCGGCTTGATTGGCTCTCGCCACTGCTTGAACCGTCGCTTGCGGACGCACTGCGCGAGACGACTGAGAGACTCTCACTTCGCGACGCATCGCTTGGTGAAGACGTAGACTTGACGGAGATTGAGCTCGTGCGTGCCGATTACACGTCGGCGCTCACGGCGCTGGTCACGCCCAAGGAGCAGCTGGCGCTACTTCAATCCCTTCCGGGTGATATGCCGCTGTATCTGCTCTTGGGCCGTCACTTGATGCCACTCTCCGCGACTGAGACCGAGGACGCGTTGTGTGTGACTGCGCCTGGGCCTCTCCGGTGGACGCTGTTCTTCGTGGCCCGCTCACGCTCACCGCTCACCGAGCGTGCGCGTGCGCGCGTCGCGACGCTACTGATCAGTACGGACCCGGACCTTTCCGCCGGCGCGGCGGCGGTGGCAGCCACTGCCGACGAGTTGGAGCTCGATGAGATTGTATTTCGAGAGGCAATTCGGAGTGGCTCGCATTTTAAAAGCGAATTAGATGATCCGCGCTATGCACGGGCCGTTGTTTGTGCCGTGATACGCCAGCGTGGCTCAGCAGCCCGACCGACAGCAATACCTTACGAAGCATTGCCGTTTAACGTACTGGCAGCACTCGCCGGCGATGGCGACGTAGCCGCCGTTGCCGTGCTCGACTTGCTGCTGAACGAGATCATCGAGAACACATTGCGCGGCGAACCCTTAATGCCACATGGAATCATCTCCTTCGGAGCGTCTTCGAGACGACATGATCAGGCCGGCCACCTAGCATTGCTAGAATTGCCTCCGCTCAAGTTCTTAAATGACTATACGTTCCGAAACCCAGAACTCGTACTTCGATTCTTACGCGTTTTGGTTGCGCGTGGGACGGCCAGTGACTGGTACATCGGAGGTAGCCTGTGCGCCGCGCTTGCGTCCGCATCCTCACGGCATGATCCCGCGCTAGCCGCTCGAGTACTTCGTCAAGTGACGGGGCGACAAACGCGATTCTCCGTGACGATCAACGACGTAGATCCGGTGGTGCTCGCGCTGTTCTCCGCGGACGTCGCCGAAGTTGAGCCCGTCCGCCGAGAATTGTGGAGCAATTGCAAGTCTGATCTTGAGATAGAGGTTCTCGTTCAGGCTGCGGAGGCCGCCGGTGCGGAAGGTCATTTAGATATGTTGTGCACCGAGTGGATCCGCGGCGCTCCGGCAACCATTGCGCGGGCGCTCACGATTACCGGCCTCCGCACGCATCCCGAACGCCTGGACGCGCAGTTAGCATCGTATTGGGGCGGTGGAGTCCTCGAGGAGATTGCGACCGTAGCACGACGAAATGCCGCGCGCTACCAGTGGTCCCGGTATTGGCTTGGGCGAGCGGCGGCCACTACCGATGGCGTCGAGCTCTTTCGGCTGGCGTTTTTGGGGGCCGGTGTCGCCGATTGGCGTGTGTTGCGCGACGTACGTGGCGGCCTAGCTACCGAGTCCGATGCGTTTAATTCCTATCGCGATGTGGTCGATGAGCGGGTCGCTAAAGCGACAAAGGATCGTTCAGCGAAGCGTGGCAAGACCCTATTTGGTCTGCCTAGACCAGCAGATGATCTGCATCGTGCCATCGGCGATTACGGCCGGCGTCAGCGGAGCGGAACAGCGCGCGCAGCCGACGAACTTGAGTGAGAGGGGCCCTAGCGGCCGGGCTGCGGCGGGTATGCCCACCAGGGTCGTTGCTCCGATATGAGAAACAGGCGGTATTGACGCAGCGGACGGCGTGTGCTCCGGCAAGACGTCGCTGCCTGCATGTTGACTGTGGCTTCGGACCACTACGGCCGGCGTATGTTTGCGCGTTCCGCGCATTGTCAGGCCCTAGTGATCGTTTCGGTGTGGCTACAAACATCGGACTGAACGGGGTGGGAGTGCTAGCCCGCGAACACTTTGCGCTTCAAAGGACGATTGTCGGTGATCCACCAGGGAATTAATCGCCTGGCGACGTTCGGCCTCGTCGAGGGATGTGGTGAGCGGTCGGCTCGTCGCTTACGCGCTCACCACCCGAGCTGGAACCAACCACGTTGGCGCGCAGCAACGCCGCCACGTCGCGCAACCAGGTGCTGCCCGCGAAAGCCGCGCTCACTCCGCTCGCGCCCGCCAAGCTTCGCCGAGTCGAGAACGCATGCGTGTCCACAGCCATTCCGGTAACAACGGCATTCCGGCCCGCGCGATCTGGTACTCATACCATTGGCGCACGGCCTCGGTCTCCGTGACGTCCCCAACCGCAAGCAGACGCTCGGTCGAATGGACGGTACGCTCACAGCGGCTTGCCATACGGAAGTATGCGATGACGTTCTTGATCATACCGAGCGAGACCGACAGGGTGAGCCACGCCGCGACGGCTTTCACGACCGCGTCGGGCGAGGCCGCACTTGTATAGCGGGGCGCCGCCGCGAGCATGACCAGCGAAGCAATCACGATGACACCCACTAGCGCTGCGTAGACGCGCGCCATCGCCAATGACAGATGCCGGGTGTACCACGCGGACTCAAGCACGCCCTCAAGGGCACGACGCGGACCCGGCGGCGCGCTACCCGTGAAGTATTCGTCGGCGGCGGTGCCAGTCGCCACCATCCTCGTGTGCCGTGGCGCCGCTATAACGAGATCTCGCAATTCGGCGTGCGAGATTGGGCGTCCGAACGTGCGGCAACGATCCAGCATGCGCAGAACGGACTCGGCGTCCCCCTTTGCCAGATCGGAGAGGATCTGCAGACTCTCGGAAATCAGCGCCAGCGCCACCATAACCCATGGGGCGAACCACACGGTATTACCTAACGCAATGGTCACACCGAGGAGGAAGAGAATGCCTTTTAAGACAAGCGACGTCTGCCAACGGCGCTTGGCGGTCTCGAACTGCGCCGTGTTGATGCGCCGAACATCAAGCCTCGACTCAGTTGTCGGTTGCTCGTCGCCCATTAGCTGAATGCTGGGAGTTCGGGCCCCAAAACGGCGCGCCAGTGATTGAGCGCCTCTCGATGATCGCCCCTCAGTTCCGCAGCCTGCGCCTGTTCGGCGCGGAGCAGGTCTGTGCTTGCTCGCCCAGCAACCGCGACTCGGCTTGGCCAGCTCATCGTGTTCAGGTCGCCCTGAATGCCCTTGGGATCGGAGACCGGTTGATGCACATCGGAGATTAACGCACGCAGGAGTCGCCGGATTTCGACATCGACATAGGGTGTCGCAGTGCTGCCGTAGAGGGCCGATACTTCATAGTGGCGTACAACAAGGCACTCTAAGGCATACGACGGCATCGTGGGCATGGTCGGCCGACGATTCCAGTACTTCATCACGCGCAGCGCATTCAGGACATGCCCGCCGTGCGTTTGGTTTATCGTCCGAATTCGGTCTCGGTCAATCCGCGGATCCGTTTTCATCCAGTGCCCGTCCTGATTGGGGATGATGTAGTAGGTGACTCCGTCCGTTTCGGGTGTCGTAAAGAAGGCGGGGACAATATCGAAACTCCACGGATACGACTTGAGATTGAGCACGGCGGCAGATCCATTCCGGTGAACGGTCGCGCGCTCGTATTGGGGAATCTCGGCGAGGCCGCGAACGAATGCGTTGATCACCTTGCGAGAATTCAGCAGCGCGGTGCCGTCGTGGCAAAGAGTACTGAGCACTGTGCCCGTTGGCGCGGTGACCCGCACCTCGGCGCCGCTCGCCTCGTACGTCCCGCCGAGCCCCATCATTCCGATGACGAGGTCGATGTCATCAAGCGGCTGGATCTTGGTCCGACGCTCGAACGAGCCATAGAAGATGTCCACGTCGGGATAGAGGGCGGGCACATCGTCTCGCCGGAGCGGCAGCTGCGCGATTTGCGTTTGGAGCCACGCTCGGCTCCGACGAGCCTCCGCCGTTTCGTCACGGTCGAGATTGACGGTGTCTCGCAGGAACGTGTAAAATGCGTTGTTAACGCTGGAAGCCATCGCGATTCGCCGTGAGGAATTAGGTGGAGCCCACACGCGTGACCCATCGCAGAGCGAGAGGGAAGGGCGCGCGAGCGTGTCCTTGGAGATATACCGAGCGCCGGTGCCCGCCGATGACCAGTCGGCCGATTACGTAACATCCTGGGGTATCGCGCCGTCCGCGAAGGCCGGCCAGCGCGACGGGCACTCGGAGGACGGGACATAACGTGCCGGCCTGGCGGCGCCAGGCACTTGGCCAAGACGACAGTTGCGGTGGAATGGTCGAGGTGCCGCAATAAGTGGCGAGAAGCTCAAGCCTCCGCCGCAGGACCCCCGCATGGGCTGCCACGCAAGGGTTGCCGGCGAGAAATGCGGCTATTATCTCGGCGAAGATCAATGAATCACGCTGAGTCGCCTGGCATTGTTTTTGGCAAACGCGCGCGATCTCCGATGTCAAAGCTTGTCACACGGCGTGCAGCTATCAGTGGCACAACGCGATAGCACAGCGAAGCAGTTCGCGCGACGCGCAGTTACGCGCGAAGCAAATCCGCGTGTCGGCGTGCTTCCCATCTCACCTCGCGACTATCAGCCCGCACGAGAAGCGCTTCAGATCGGAACGACTCGAAGGCAACTGACCACGGTCCCAAGAGCTCGCCGACGGGATCTAGGCTCGCAACAAATCATCTCGCGGTGCGCCATCCGTCGCATCTAAGAGATCGAAATCGCTCCAGGTAGGGAAATGGCGCGCCGCGATAGCCTTTCGTGCCGCTGAGCGAACAATCTGCGCGGTCTCGCGAATGATCGCACCATGAGCATCTCGGCGCATCTGTCGTTCAGTTAACTGTCCTCGATGCACTGCCTTGGAGCGCAACTCGTAGAAATGCTTCACGGTGTTGCGAAGCCGCTGACGCTCCGAAAGAAGTGCTCCACCGACGTATCGGGCTGCTCGTGTGCTGAGTCGGTACTGCAGTTCGCTGGTCTCGGTCTCGGAGAGGAATGTTGTCTCTAGGGCAATGCCAAGCTGAGCGCACGCCTCTGCCGGATCACCGCTGGCGCGGACGGCCGCCGCGAGATGACGGGACAGGGTGAGCATTGCGCGTCTGAAGTGAGAGGTGAGCTGTCCCAACTCCTCAACCACGACACGCGTTGCGGCTGTGTGCGCGTCGCTCCACGCGGCGCTCCCATGGGGGTCGCGCGCGCGAAAGGGTGACCAGCCAAGCGGACACGGAAGGTTCTGGTCCTGCTGCTGATAGAGGGCCACTGGCACAACCGCAATGTCCGTGGCGAATGACATGGCCGCGAGCGCGTCGAAGAGTACCGGCGCGGCATCCACGTCAGGGCCACCGTCATTCGCGAAGTATGCCGGTGTGCCAAACGGTACGTTGCGCTGCCGCCAGTGAAGGATTAGCGCGGCGTGTCCGTTCACCGCGTTGGCACGGGCATAGCGGTGCCACGTGAACGCCTCCTTGGCGCCCGTAAGGGGCACATCATCCCACGGAACGAGGGAGATACCTCGGCCTAAGTCGTGCGCTCCAGTCAGCGTCAGATGACGCAGCACCACGACAGCGTGGTAGCCCAAGTGTGACGCGGAGCGAAGCTCCTCGTACTCGCGCAACGCGGGTTCGACGCCCCGCACGCGAGCGCGCCACAACAACCAAACTGCGTACTCGAATGCGAGCCGCCGTACTGGGTCTCGTGCACCGTCGTCCGCAACGTAGAGGTGCTGCAGAAGTGGATCGTGGAAGACGATGTGATGCAGCATGGCCGTCGCGCCGTCTGGGTCACGCTTAGCTACCGCAAACCACTGCGTAACGTCCTGCGAGAACGTTACGGTTTCAGGTACACACGCCACGGCTCTCGCGAGCATTAGCGGCAGGTACGAAGTGAGATCCATGAAATCGATTCGGGTCGAGGTTGTATCGTGGCCAGCGCCCACCGTTGCTGATTGCTCGCTCGACCACGCCGCAAGCGCGCGAAACCCGCAGGTGAAGAAAAGGGATCCTCGCCGGCATCTAGTCGCTAAATCACGATTTGCGGTCCTAGGCACGAACATGCCCCAGGCTTTTACGGCCATCATTGCCGCCTGCGTAATCCCGTTCATCGTGGCGACCTAACGCCACGGTGCGGCGCCATCAGCTGGACGTCGTGTGATCTTCGCTGTTGTGCCAATACCTGTCGCTAACGCATTGCGTCCTCCGAAGAGCCCCAACGGCCGACCGCACGAAGCTGCCGGTCGATCCGACGTCAGATATCTGCGCTTCGGACTTCAAGAACCCGGAGCGCGCCGGTCAGCGTGACCGATTCGGGACGACATCGCGTGCCACATGCCTTACGAGAACCCGCAGTCCTAATCTCCACACGCCTCGGCGCCTAGCGTACTTGAGCGAGTCGTGAAAAGTACCTGCCGCGATGCGAAGTCGACGTGTACCGCCTCAATGAGCCCTTCGTGTACGCGCCGCTGTACGAGCGTGGGAGCTTGGCCGTACAGCGTGTACAGCGTGGCCGAATACGCTTCTTGGTGTGCAAGCCCGCGCTCTATCGCGGCGAGTCGTGCATCCTCTTGGGCGAGCGTAGCGCCGACTGCCTCAAGGGCTTCGAGCTTCGAGACGATGCGATCCTTGCGACTACGGAGCGACCGCTCCCAGTGCGATTGCGTGCACTGTCCGAGTTCTTCCGAAAGTCGTCCTAGTTCGCGCTCGAGCTCCCGAATTTCGCTGGCGCACGCGTGCCGTTCCTCGGCACGCCTGCGCTGGCGCGGATCGTCGAGATAGCGCGTCACTTCCGATGCGACCAGCTGCTGCAGCCGATCAGAGGCGAGGGCATCGTGCACGATGTTCACGAGCGCACTGTCGACCGGCGCTGCGGCGATGTACCGATTCTCGTGCGGACATTGCGATCCTTCACCGCGGGTCATGCTGTGTCGATAGTAGGTGCGCACCTGACCGACGCGATTGGGCGCCGAGCCAAATCCGTGTAGACCGCGACGGCAGGAGGCACACACCAGCACGCCGGACAGGGGGTAGTTACGCTTCGTCCTGCTGCGAGCCTCATGCTGATACAGGTTCGCCTCCAATCGCTCCTGGACAGCCTCGAAATCCCCACGACTCAGCGGGGGATCCGAAAGAAAATCGAGGTAGAGGATTTTGCCGAACGCGTCATTTTGAGCCTGTGGGGCCAAAACCGCCTCTTGACCCCGGAACCGCTGGCTCGTTCGGCCATACAATAGGTCCCCGCGGTAAATTGGATTTCGCGCAATCTTGCGAACGAGTTCTTTGTGCCATGGTCCGTCGACGCGCGCGGTATTGTAGCGTGCCCCGGGAGGAGGAACGCACTTTCGGGTTAATTCTGCGGCGATCCACCCTAGTGAGCGACCCCCAAGGATCCATCCGAAAATATCTCGGACCACCTGAACCGATCCATCGGTCGCCCAACGCAAGATGATGGCGCACCCCTCTCGCACATAACTCACGCCCGGATCGAGCTTGAGAATGGGTTCGCGCGTGTGTGCCCAAGCCACCCACCGATCCGTCGCGTAGTATGGCGCCTTGAGCGAATAGAAACCCTGCTTGATATGGGCACGCGTGCCGCGATTGGTACGCTTAACGATCTCAATTCGCTCGTTGCGCGACTGAATACTCTTGAGAGTACTGTGCAGAAAGCGAAGGGTGACCTCATCAGAGGTGTCGTTGTCCCAATCGACCCACTGAGGGTCGCAGCTCTCCACAATCGGTACGCCACGATCCGCAAAGTAGACCGCATAGTAGTCGTGCCGTCGTGGATCATTCCAACGGCCGATGCGTGACCGCTCCCTGATGAATAGTGCGCTGGCCGGCTTCGATTCGCTCGCGATGCGGTCGAGCATCCGATTAAATGCGTCTCGGCTCTTGAGCCTACCGGACGTTTCGTCGTCAGAATAGCGGAATTCTGGGGTGTCCGGGATCGCGAATCCAAGCCCTGCCGCGACTCTAGCGTTTTCTTCGTGCTGCCGCCGAATTCCGTCGGGGAATTCTTCAGATTGTCGCGCATAGCTGAAGGCGAGGCGAACTCCAGTGGGCGCGAACGCCGTCTGACCGCTAACGAAATTGGCCGTACGGGTTGCCCGTGCGCGACCGTCAGAGCGAGGGGTGATGAGAGCGGGCGCCGTCACGCTTCTCAGCGAACGCGACGACGCGAGCGCCTGCTGGACAGACGTATTGGAATGGACATCCTCCGTGGCGATCACGCCGACCGTTGCTAGTGATGCAAGGGGCGCTTTACGCATGGGTCGAGACCATTGAACTGATGCTGTCCGAACGACGCGCGCGCGGCTTCGCTTCGCGTAGAACTGGCGTCAGTAGTTGGCTCGCGGAGCGAGCGTGCTCAAGTGCCAGAGGCAGCAGCGCATGAACGATGCGCGCATCGTGCTGGAGATCCGTGATCCGATGGACGACAACCGTAAACGACTTCGCGTGCATGCAGTGCCTCCAAGAAGTGAGTCTGTTGGTCCTCTCACTGGTGGAGACGGTATCGCGGCACCGGCGACTATTCTGCAAATTCGCACGGGCTGTCGCGAGGATATGGAAGCCTACTCGGCGACTGCTAAGGCCGGTTCGCGATGATGCCTTGAGCCCTCGGCGTGGCACGGACTCGATAGACCACCTCCATGCGATCAAGGTCCAGAAGCACCTTTGGGATCATGTATCGAAGCAACGATGTCATGGACTCAGACGTCGCGTCGCCCGTTGTAGTTCGGAATGTGTTGAGTGTGCTGGCGACTTGTGGGAGCGCGTGCAATAGCTGCGCGATCTGGTCCGGTGCCCTCGCCAACTCCGCAGCCCGTGAGTGCGATGCCTCGAGCTGGCGCGCGAACTCGTCGCGCTGGCTCTCTAAATCGCGAATGGCAGCGACGCTCTCGGTGCGCAGAATCGCTGCGTTGGCATTACGGAGTTTCGCCGCGAAGCTCGCCGCTCGCTTTTGCGCTTGCCTTAAGGCAGATTCGCTCTGCGAACCGTCCCCACGGGAGTTGGCACTACCGACCGCATCGCGCAGAAGGCTGGCAAAGGTTCCGGAGCTCAACAACGCTCGCAGCAGATCATTGGCATTCGACTCAAGCTCCGATGCGTTAACATATCGTCCCTGCCATACGCAATGCGCGCGACGACGCGGTGACGACGCGTCGTGACGGTAATAGCGTCGTCGTACACCGTGAGCGTCCACAGCAGATTGAAAGCCTTGGTAGTTGCACTGACAGGCCGCGCAGCAGATCGCTCCCCCCAGCGGATAGCTGCGTTTCGCGTTGAACCGTGCTTGCCGGTCAGCAGTGTTTTGATCGAGATGGGTTTGAACAAGTTCCCATTCGCTTCGGCCGATTGGAGGGTCCTCCATGAAGCCCGCGTACAGAATCATGCCGAACTCCGTGGTCTTCGCTTCTGTCGCTGCAACCGGAGTTTGACCTTGATAACGCCGGCTAGTACGGCCGTAGAGTAGATCTCCGTAGTAGATCGGGTTGCGCGCCACGCTGCGAACTACCTCCTTGTGCCACGGCTGGCCGGGCGTGGACAACCCGTAGCGTGCGCCCGGGACCGGCGTACCGCGCGTGGTAAGGTGACGGGCAATCCAACCCAAAGAGCGGCCGGTGCCAAGCCACGTGAATATCTCACGTACGACCTCTAACGACCCGTCGGTGGCCCATCGAAGCGCCACGCGTGCGCCCGCGCGCGACTCGGCCTGTCCGGGAGTAAGGCGCTTAATTGGTCGCCGCGTTTGCTCGTCAACAAGCCATCGCTCGGTACCGAAGAACGGGCGCTTCAGCGTATAGAACCCTAGTTTGATTCGTGCACGAGTACCCTGATTCGTCTTGGAGATAATATTGATGCGTTCGCGGCGAGCATGCAGGCTTGCCATGCAATCATTCAGCATTCGCCACTCGATATTGTTTGACAGGTCGGACTCCCAATCAGTCTGGTCAATGTTGGTGCTCTCAATGATTGGAACTCCATGGTCTGCACACAATACCGAGTAGTAAGCGTGGCGCTTTGGGTTATTCCATCGGCCCAGCCGGTCGCGCTCGCGAACGAAGAGAGCGCACGCCATAGTGCGTCGATTAGTGATCATATCGATCATCGGGTCGAAACCTGGACGCCGCGTGGTCGTGCCCGAAACCTTGTTATCTCTGAATCGATACTCGGGCGACTTCGGTATCGTGTATCCGAGCTTCTCCGCGATCTGCGCATTCACTTCGTGCTGTCGGTCAATGCCTTCCTCAAAATCGATGCTTTGGCGGGCATAGCTTATCGCCAACTTCAGCGGACTTACTACTGCGGAGCTAAACGTCATCGCTGACTCCGCGAGAGAAGCTGCGGCCGCAGTCTGTGGAAGACCACGGGCATGCGTGGCGGTGACTGAGCGTGACCGGCGTGTTGACGACGTTAGGGGCATGGTGGAGGTGGGAGAGGTTGGCGCGGTGTATCTGTAGAACCTGTCTCTTTACTGCGCCGCCGCGAGCGCGTAGCGAAGCGCACAGCGGTGTGTGCGTCTCAACGGTGCGCGCGAGGAGCCCATGGCGCGCCGCGACCGAAGCGTCAGACGGCAGGGAGCTCCGAGTCTCACGACCAAAGAAGATCATCGGGGCATGGGCTTTGGACCGCGTTTACGAGGTGACGACAGCGGCGCAACGAAGCACAGCCACGCCACGCCGGCCTCGTCAATTTCGAGCCCGCGCATTTTCATTCCCGGAGGTAGGGCAGAGCACTCGTGAGAAGCCGAGCGTGCAGGCTCACGTGTCTTAGGGCTCAATAGCCTCGTGGGGGCTGA
Organism: Gemmatimonas sp.; assembly: GCF_031426495.1. NCBI lineage: Bacteria > Pseudomonadati > Gemmatimonadota > Gemmatimonadia > Gemmatimonadales > Gemmatimonadaceae > Gemmatimonas > Gemmatimonas sp. The sequence goes on from NZ_JANPLK010000001.1 coordinate 169,320, forward strand.
ATTAGTAGAGCAGCGTCCTGCTTTGATTTTTGCCGATTTTGAGTCGCTACAGAGGGAAATATTGGTAGAGCGACGTCCTGCTTTGATCCCAACCGCTGTCGTCGCTCTACGAAAAGGCGTTGGCTCGACCGTCCTCGGAGTAGTCCTCGTGGTCGGCGGGCGATCAGCTGCTTCCAACGCGAGACGAGGTGCGACGCGCGTTGACGCTCGAGGTTTCGGCGAAGGGGGCATGGGAGTGCGATGAGGTCTCCGCCTAGCGTAGCGGCGCTGTGGGGCTGCGCGCTTACCCCGCGCCCTTACGATTGCCGTGTGAGTTGGCGGAATGGAAGGCGCGACCAAGACCCGTCCTGCCCAGACACACTGCGAGGCGGGCCCAGCAGACGGTGATCTCCGACCTTCAGCGGTTCCTCGCAAACTCGTTCGAGCGTGGCCTATTAGCGCCAATTCACGTGGTCAATCCCGACTACCGCAGGCATGTCGTAGGTCGTCGTATGATGAGCAAGACACCGGGGGGTATGCGGTTGGACCGGTCCCCCGCAGGGGACACGCTGGATCAGCTCGCGGCGGGTCGCCTCAGGAAGCGTTGTCCACCACGACGGGCGTGCGTACCAGTTGTCAGTTCCCTCAAAGACGAGTCGAACGAGGGCGTCCGACGCTAGAGCACGCGGGAGATGAGCGAGTGTTCGTGCGAGCGCTTCGCCTGGCGCGAGACTTCGAGTGCGCCACGCGAGGATGGCCACGCCACGCTCCCCGACGCCGAGCAGGTCAAGCGAGACCATGTCGTCGGTTGAATACCACCCCGTGCTGCCTGGGAGCCGCTCCCCCGCGAAGTCATAATGAGGAGCCACAAGACTGGAGCACATAAGCGGGGGCGGGCTCTCGAACCACACCACGGTTCCGTGCATATCTGACCAGTCGCCCCGCTGGAACGCGTCGTCGAACGCCCTCTTATGGCTACGCAGGAGTTCCACCCCCTCCTGGGTCCCTTGTATGAAGGCGTCAAACTCGCCGACGGCCTCGCGCTGCGCCGCCGGCGCGGACCCACGACCCGCGAGGCCTCGGATGACGCCGAGCCCGTGGATGTTCGCCTCCTTCGCGTACAGCTCTCTACAGATGGAGCGATACTGCAGCAACCCAAGCTGCTCGGCGGTCCCTGTCAACGCCGCTTTCTCAAGCGGCGCAAACACTTGATCGTCGTGAGTTCGGCAGAAGCCGAGAAAGGTCGACGCGTCGTTGATCCCGACACGGCCAATTCGCTGACGCGGGCCGCCTGGACTCGAAGTTTGACGGCGCACGCCGACTACGTGGCCATCTTCGGCAATCTGCCGTAGCGCCATTCCCTTGGGCACCGAGTGCGCATTGATCACGCTCGTGCACGGGACGCTGTCTACCCCATGATGCCAGCAAACCCGACGACGATATGCCAAGCGGAGTGGCTCGGACAGGTCGTGTCTGGAGGCCGGCGCCTGCGTCTCATGCCCCAGATGACAGCGCTTAAACTTTTTGCCCGAACCGCACCAGCACGGGTCGTTGCGCCTTAGAGGATTGGGCGGAAGATCGACAGGCATGTGCTTGAGCCGGACGGTGGGCGACCTCCAGAAGGGTGCCTAGAGGCGAAGATATGACGGAACCTAGCGGGAACGGGCGGCACGGTTTGAAAAGAACTCCGGGCAACTACTCGTGCTCGGTCTTCACACGTGCCGCGCCGCGGAGAGGCTCCGCCCGCTGGTGGCCCTCCAACCATCCCCGGACGTCGGAGTCGAAGACGGTGCTCCACGAGTGTCGTGCGTCTCGCCGACGCGCCAGCAGCGTGCAGCACCAGACGTCGAGCGAGTATCACGTCGCTGGGGTCGCGCGAGCGCCATGAATGCTCGAATGATCTGTATCGACCGGTCACCTGCGGTGCGCCCCCGCTGCGACGTGATCCCGACGCAGCCGGTCGCGAGCGACTACGATGCGCAGTAGCGCTGGCTATCTTTCCTTTCCACGACTCGTGCCCCCGGCCGTGCCCACACAGTCACCTCTCCCGACTCGCTCATGCGGCTTCTCAAGTTTCGCGTCACCGGCTTTCGCTCTGTGGAGGATAGTGGATGGGTCGACACGGGGGACGTGACCGCCCTCATCGGCACCAACGAGTCTGGGAAGACGAACCTGCTGCTTCCGCTTTGGAAACTGAAGCCAGCCAAGGACGGCGCCATTGAGCCGGTGCCGGATTATCCGCGCGCGCGCTTCACGGACATTCGCAACGCCAAGGAAAAGCCCGCGTTCATCTCGGCGCTCTTCGCGGTAGATGACGTGCTCGCGGCGGACGTGGTTGCTCGCACCGGCGCAACGCCCGACGTGGCCTCGGAGGTCGAGATCACGCGCCGTTTCGACGGCAGCTTCGTGGTCAGCTTCCCCAAGGCCGCCAACAAGCGCGTGATGCCGGTCGCCCCCGTGCTCGCGGCGATGGACCAAGCAACGACAGAGATCGCGCGCTTGGATGCACCGAAGCCTGAGGAGGTACTCCACACCAGCTTGCTCGCCGCCATCGTCACGGCCCGCGCCGAGGTGGACGTCGTCGGCGCGACCGTTGGCGCGCAGGACCTCGCGCACGCACGGGACATGCTGCTGACGGTCGATCTTGAGAAGGCGCCGAAACGCAGCGCCATCGTCCCGCACTTCGCCACGCTCCTCGACGCCATCACTACCATGCTCGCCGACGTGACGGTGATCGATCCCGGACAGGATCAGGCGGTTCGCACGCTCATGGTCGACGAGATGCCGACGTTCGTGTACTACTCGAACTACGGAAATCTCGACTCGGAGATCTACCTCCCTCACGTCATCGAGAACATGAAGCGCGAGGGCTTGGGCTCCAAGGAGACCGCGAAGACTCGCACGCTCAAAGTGTTGTTCGACTTCGTGGGGCTCAAGCCGCAAGAGATTCTGGATCTCGGGCGCGAGCCGCGCGTCAACGGACGCGAGCCGACACCGCAGGAGCTGCATACAATCACGGAGCAGAAGCGTGAACGGAGCGTGCTGCTGCAGTCGGCCGGCACTAAGTTGACGCGTGAGTTCAAGGACTGGTGGAAGCAGGGGGAGTATCGCTTTCGCTTCCAGGCGGACGGCGATCACTTCCGGATCTGGGTCGCCGATGATCGCCGCCCAGAAGACATCGAGCTTGAAGCCCGGAGCACCGGGCTGCAGTGGTTCTTGAGCTTCTACTTGATCTTCCTCGTCGAGCGCGCCGACGAACACGCCGACGCCATCCTGCTGCTCGACGAGCCGGGCCTCTCACTGCACCCGCTGGCCCAACGCGACCTCTCGGAGTTCTTCGAGAATCTCGCCAAGACGAGCTCCATCATCTACACGACGCACTCGCCGTTCCTAGTCGATCCCGACCACCTGGACCGTGTGAAAGCGGTCTATGTGAACGACGCCGGGGCCACCGTCGTGTCGCCAGACCTGCGGGCGAGTCAGTCGAGAGAGGCGCAGCGGCGCTCGATCTATCCGGTGCACGCGGCACTGGGCCTGACGGTCTCGGACACGCTGCTGCAAGGGTGCCAGGTGGTCGTCGTCGAGGGGCAGAGCGACCAGCTCTATCTCAGCGCTATGAAAATATTGTTGATCGCGGCAGGCCGGATCACTCCCGCGCGTGAGCTGGTGTTCGTCCCGGCGGGCGGGGTACGCGGCGCCGCCGCGGTCATCGCGATCACGACGGGCACGGAGGAAGCACTTCCTTTTGTGTTGCTCGACAGCGACGGGCCGGGCGTCAAGCTCGCCACGCAACTGCGTACTGGTTTGTATCAGGGTGCGCCAGCGCGGGTGTTGCTCGCCGACGTGTACGCGGGCGGCCTCGCCGGCGCCGAGATTGAGGATGTGGTCTCCGTGGCCATCGTGAGCCCGGAGGTGCGACGTTTGGCGCGCGGTCAGGACTCGGACTTCGATGAGGTGGTGCAGGCAGGCGTTCCGGTGGTCGGACAGATCGAGACGTTCGCCGCGGCGTCCGGGGTCGCGCTGGAACTCGGCTGGAAGGTCGAGCTGGCGAAGCGGGTGAAGACCAAGCTCCTGCGACAAGGCGCCGGCGCGGTGTCGGCGGACACGCTGGAGCGCTGGGGCAAACTGTTCGACGCGTTCTTGACGGCGGACCTTACGTGAGTGCGGCGCGTGTGCGAGCGGAAGCGCGTACCTGATGGCTCCGGCACCGCAAGAGGAGCTACGGCGTCTCGCAGACGACTTGCTTGCGTGCGTGGTGAGCGCTGACGATGCCCATGCGGAGACAGGCCATGCACAGCGCGTGGCGTTCGACATGCAGCACATCGAGCAGCTGGTGGCGGCCGCAGGGCTCGTGAGTCCGCAGGCGCGACGTGCAGCGCTTCACACCGCCGGCGCCGTGGACCACGCGCGGCAACGGTTGGCCATCTCACGTGTTGCAGGCCATCAGGAGCAGGTCGCGCAGCACGCCGCACTGCGCGAAGCCGTCACCGTGGCTTGCACCGCACTCCGCAATCTGTCCGCGGGTCAGTTCGCCTCGCCGTAGCGCTCGGGCGAGGGGGTGGTTGGAGCGGGATGCCGCCAGCGGGGGGCGGATGTCCGATTGCGCTGTGCAATCTCACGGTGACACGCTCAGCGTATGCCCGCACGCGTGTTTGCGACCCCCGAACTTGAGGCCTCGTGGGAGGCCGAAGCATTAACCGTGCCGCTGCGTCGTGCCCAACGGCGGTACTGGCGCATAATCGAACCGCTGACAGCGGACGAGGCGAACGATCTTCTTAGCGCGGAATACCGGCGTCGTGCACGCGGGACCCCGTTCGAGAAGTCGGTCGAGTCGCTGATTGCGTGCCTCTTTAGACATCCGGCCGTCGAACGCCCGTTCTCCGCGCTGGCGCTTCTGCTTGCGATTGAAGACGTAAGCGGCGGTCCGCTGTCGTTCGCAGATCACCCAGTCCCGATAAGCGCGCGAGAACGCTGAGCGGAGTTCGAGCCACGGAATAGCGCGACACCGTCGCCAATTGCTCTGTCGCATCCCCTGCCGTACTCGGCCGTGTGCCCGAGCCTCCCGTATATCGTTCGCTCAGCGCCGCCTTCGCTTGCGGATCGTCGACGAGCGACGCCTTGATGACGGCGCGCTGACGCGAAGTGCGCATGGTGCACGATGCGCCTACCCACCGCCTCCGAACACCGCGTGCTGCTGTTGCAGCGCGCCGCCGTCGCTCTCTTCGGCCCGCATGGCTCCGTGGCCTACCTGCACACGTTCAATCCTCATCTCGGCACGACACCCGCCGCGGCGGCGTGGATCGGCGGCAGCGTCGGCAGACTTGCGGGAGAGCTCCTTCGCGCGCTGGCTGCCGTCGAGCGCAGAGGTAGAGATCGGGAAAGCGTTCCTGGCGCTCTGAGGCGGGACGAAGCAGGCAGGCGTGGAGACGCTTCGGCGCTACAAAGTCGACCCGGAAGGCGCATGCACTGACCCGTTGACTACGACTGAGAGGTGGTTCATTCCCTAAGGTCCCTGCGCACCGGTGTGGAGCAGGGAATGTGGTGCGAGCGGCGCATCGCGTATACGACGACGCTGCCGTGTTCAACGATTCGTCTGCGGCCTGCGGAAGAGCACTGACCGTGGGTCTCGAGTCCCGTGTGAGCAAAACGCGCGAGAAATCGCGCGGACCGGAGCGGGGCGCAGTCCCTCGGCATGCAGCGCAGCGCGATACTCCGGCCAGCGCGTCAAAGGTTTGATCGTACGACGGCTGACCGGCAACTCGCGCAGCAAGCCTGCTTGCCGGTTGGCACGGTTGCCATCCCACGAACCCCCGCCCGCGAGGTCAACGACGGTATACATCGCTTGGTACTCAAAGAGCGATGCGTTGTTTTCAATCATGACCAAACGGAAAATGCCATCGGCTTCCGCTCGCGTGCAACCAGCGGCACTTTGCTCCCAGTACAGGTAGTCATGCACGATCCCCGCAACGAGATACGGGCCGAGTGCGGGAAAAATGGATTGCAATTGCTTCGGAATACTTGCGAAATCGGTCACAAATCCCGCAGGAACGACCACGCTGTCTTTGGTGTCTCCAACGCGGTAGATCAAATCCGTATGCAGGACCCAGTTTGCGGCATCCGAGAACGGCTGTAGAAACGGCAAATTCGGCGCAGCGGCCACTCGAGAGATGATCGCGCGACCGAAGTCGATCTCCAGAATGCGTGAGACGTCGGCTTCGAGAACGACGGTTGCTTGTTGCGCCGCAAACCCCAACGTCTTCACCGATACGGTGTACGACCCGCCGGCGGGGACCGAGACAGAGAATTCGCCGCGCCCATTCGTCTGCGTTCCGCGAGGTGTCGGCAATGACGCGCCGCGTATCGTCACAGACACGTTAGGCACGCCATTTCCGACACTGTCTCGCACGATACCGGCGATGACTTGCGGCGACGCGGGAAGCTGTTGGACGAGTTGCGCTTCCGCTAGGCGCGGGCGCACCACGGTCAGCCCGACCACCATGAGCGCAGCCGATGCGGCGCGGAGTACGCGCCAGGGATAGAGCGATGACCGTGCGGTATCGGCGGAGGACTGAGTGCGCATGCGCTTCTCCAGTAGGAACGAAGATGAACGTCCTGAAAACGTTTCGGGAACGCTGTGACTAGGCATCAGTGGTATGCCGTCCAGATCCACGGCGCGACCAGTATCCGCAGTGTGTATTCACGTACTTGGCGCATTGCCAAGCGCTACGGTCTAGCGGGTCCGAACAGATTCGCCCGTTCGGCGAGGATTTGTCGGCGTGGCGTTGGGCCAGCGCGGCACGCCGCGGTGCGCCTCCGATTTCGCGCGCGTGCACCAACTTGCTCGCGCCGGTGCGGGCAAGCTCGCGCGGAGCCGGCGGCACCCTCCATGCGCTGATGGGCCAGCCGAGCACGCACACGGCGCTGCTGGAAGCTGCGCTACGGCGCGTCGAAGTGGGGTGGCGAGCGACTTTGGTAGGGTCGGTGCAGGGTCAACGGTCGCCGACGCGTCCGATTGCGCTCCTCCCCATTTCGGCTACTGTTCGGGACGGTCACGGTGAGTATGCCTTCCCCGGTGGTTCAGAGCTGACCGACTCGAACTACACAGGACACCCCGCGATGCCGCATTCCACTGCGAGCCTACTCGATGCCTTCGTCGCCAACCTTGGCCGCGACGGCAATCCGTTTCCGGGCCCCTTCGGGAGTCCGCTCGAGGAACGCTTCGCCGACGCGCTTCGCCCGCACCTCGCGCCAGGCGTGCGCGTCGAACAACAGCGAGTTCACTACACGGCCATTGGTCGGTTTGTTCTCGACTTCTGCTTTACGACGCCGAGCGGGTTTTGCGTGGCCGTCGAGTGCGACGGCGCCGCGTTCCACGAGCGGACGGCCGACGACTGGCGCGATGCGGCGCTGATCGGCGAGCGCAAGATCGATCTCATGGTGCGGATCGATGGGCGATCCCTCTACTCGGTTCCAGCAGACGTGCTCTACCTGCTCAGCACGATTGCGCCGTCGCTGGTGAGCGCCCGTGGTCGGCAGAACATCGTGAAGCTGAGCACGGCGGCCGTGCGGCGGTATGATCGCCAGACGCCGGGACTGCTGTGGGTCAAGTATCCGAACGTCGAGGACCTGCGCGCGCCGGATGCGGCGCGATACCGTGACGCTGACGACCCGGACGCGGCCGATGCCGTCGACCCGTGGTAGAGGGAGGCGTACCACCGCGCTGAGGCTGGTCCGAAAAGCGGTCTGCTCTACTTAACGTATGCGGGGCGCGAGGTACCGCTGGCCGGGCAGGCGTGGCGCGCGCTAGCGCGGACCATTGCAGCAAATCCAGGCGCCACTCAGCGCGACCTCGTTGGGTTGCGAAAGACAACGGACGCGGAGGTCGACCCCATCGGCGATGCCTTCCGGCGCGCGCAGGACGAGGAAGAGGCGACGATTCCGCCGGAGCTCTCTTGGCATCTCCTCCCGCTAGGGGCACCTCCGGAGCCGCCGTATGAGCCGTCCTCCGAGTGGCTCGCGCGTCTGGCCATGCTCGACGCGCCGGCGGGTTCGCCAGTGCTGGAAGTTCGGCACCTGGGCGGCCCCGGTACGCGGAACGGCCACTGACGCCGCCGGTCTGCGCAAACGTATCCAGCACCCATACCCAGCACCCATACCCAGCACTTGCTTTGGTTCCAACGATTGTCGCGGCCTTGCAATCGGCAGGGTGTGCAGATCTACGTCAGGCGTTGCTTCCACCCGCTACTGTTGCTTTACGGAAAATGTGTTGGCTCGGCCGTCCTCGAATTATTCCTCGTGGTCTGCGGACGATCAGCTTCTTCCTCCGTGCGACTGGGTTCGTCTCGTGTGGTGTTCGTGTGTGACTGTTTCCGTTGGCCGCCGTCGGCGGTGCTCTGTCTCGACGGCGGTGGCGCTGGTAGATGCTGCGAGGGGGGCATCGGAAGGGGATGAGGTATCCGCCTAGCGTATTAGCGATGTGGGCTGCAAGCCTGCCTGAAACGCGTTGAGCAAGGCTTCGAAGGACAGACCCGTTTAGACAACCAGGGTCTTATGCGCCGAGATTGTCCATAATCTTGCAAGGGCCCTTGCAAATTTCAGCGACCCATTCGGATGCTCGCCGCCGTCGGCCGCCGCTGGCTTGCTACGTATTCGTGGGTAAACGGTGACCACCTGTTCCGGTGCATTACAGCACTGTGGTCGGCAGACGCGTTCCACCAAATCGACTCCGGCGCGTTAGCGCGACGACGGCACCGACCTGCTGCGAAACCCGCCTCCTCGAGCAACCAGACATGCTTGCCCTTGACGATCCCATAAGTTCACTTATGTTTTAGTAGGAAAGTGCGCAGTTCCCTCCTTTGCCCGTTGAGGATTGCCGATGGATGCGTCCGTCCCTCCCGACCCTTCGCCGTTCGCTCGCCCCAATGATCCGGTGCTGGCAGGTGAGCTTGTGTGCGCTGTGCCCGCCCACGTCCGAGGCGTGCTCGTGCAGGCGCTCGACGTCGCGTATCGTGATGCCGGCAGGCTCTTCGACCTCGAAGCCGGCGCCGACTTGCAGTGGTTCGGCTTCACCGTTTTCAAGTTCGTGGCGCATCAGATCCGGCGTGTGTTGGATCAGGACTCGACGCTCGGGCTCACCGTGGTAGGTGGGACGACGGGCGCGTTCCGCCTGCAGGCCGGGTCATTCATCGTCGCGCCGTACGCCTGCGGGCGCCGGATTCCGGACAATCCGTGGACCGCGTTTCCGAGCAACAACAACGGGGCCGGTATGCTGGCAGACATTAATTGTGGGCAGATCGAGCTGTTCTCGGGTGAGGTGGAAGGGGACCAAGTGGCTATAGTGCTTGGCCACTATGGGAGCCCAGAGACGGGCCTCGAGGCGGTCTTCCTCAAAAAGCCCGTTGCGCAGACCGGGGGACAGATCAGCCGGTGGGGATACATCGAGCCGATCTTCAAATTGGGGGGATCGGGCACCGCGACCGTTCTGCTGACCCCAACCGCGCCAGTCGGGCAGGAAGGCGGGGCCAGCGTACGCCGCGCGGTGCTACCGGGGCCGACTTCGGTTGGCCGACCGACGATGTTGCCCTTCAAGCGCAAGCCGGCACAGCAGAGCGAGAACGAAGGCGCGTAGCTCGCTGGTAACCACGCGACGACGTACGACACTGTACGACCTCGCGCCCGATTTCTCGTGCGGGCGAGATTCCCACCCCGCAGCATCACGCCGGGCCCGGCGTTGCGATGACAAGTCCTCCGACCGTAGACCTTCAGGCGAACTTATCTCAAGCACCTCTGCTTGGGGGACGGTTCGCCGCTTGTGTGGCCCATGGTGACGTCCGTTCTGCCTCCGACGTGGCTCTGCCGCATGCTTGTCCCGTCCTTCGCCCTTTCCGTGTATCTCTCTTCGACGGACCTCGACGCCCTCGCGGCGTGCCTTGATGCGTTTAATCCCGCGCGGCTCGTCCTTGCGCGGGAGGCCAGCAATCTTGAGGTGAAGGACTTGGCGGCGCGTATCGGGACCACGCCGAGCGCGATCAGTCAGTTCGAGCACGGCGCCGCCAAGCCCAAGATCGAGACGCTTCTCCGGCTGGCGCTCGCAGTGGGCGTCCCCCCGGAGTTCTTCGCCGCCGCCGCGCCGCCGTCGCTGCCCGAGGCGCATTGCCACTTTCGCCGCCGCCGCGGCGCGACGAAGCGCGAGCAGCGCTACGTGCTCGCGCGCGGGCAGCTGGTGCAAGAAGTTGTGCACTATCTGGCCGACTACTTGGAGTTCCCAGCCGAAGGCATTTCGGCACTGTCCCGCCCGGCCATGACCCTCGACGAGGCCGAGGCGCTCGCGAGCGCGGTCCGTGACGCGTGGGGGTTGGGATTCGGCCCGATCTCTGACATGGTGGGGTTGCTCGAAGCGTATGGGGTGATTCCAGTCGAGGTGCAGGGCCACTCGGAACGGCTCGATGCCTTCTCGGTGTGGGCCGGCGGCCGACCGATGGTGTTCCTGTCGACCGACAGCCGCTCGGGCAGTCGGCGCCGATTTGACGCGGCGCATGAGCTAGGCCATCTAATCGCCCACCGGGACTGCATGGTCGGCGACCCCGGCTTGGAAGACGTCGCTAATCGGTTCGCGAGCGCCTTTTTGCTTCCCGCAAATCCCTTCCGGGCGGAGTGCCCAACACGGCTCTCGTGGCCCATGTTGCGTACGCTCAAGCGCCGATGGGGGGTGTCGCTTCAAGCTATCGTGCGACGGGCGTTCGATCTCGGCGTCTACAGCGAGGCCACCTACCGGCGTGCCTATGTGCAGATCGGCCAGTACGGGTGGCGCACTCAGGAGCCGGATGAGCCCTCCTTCGAGCACCCGAGCCTGATCCAGCACGGCGTCGCGCAGCTTGAGCGGCACGGGCACGCTCCGGCCAAGATCGCTGAGACGCTGCGCCACGGCGACCGGCTCTTCAGCCAAGTTGTCTGGCCGAACGGGCGGGCCGAATAGGCGACAGGTGCGGCCCTGAGGGTTGCATGGTCCCCCGGCCGGCGTGTCTTGAGGAGCTTCGGTCGCCGTTGCGGGGCTTTTGTTTTTGGTAGAACTGTCAGTGCCGATTGAATATTGCACCGAAGATGGAGTGACCCCTCTTCGTTGGACAGTCAGGGGGTCGAGATTTGACCGGATGAAAGGGTGAGCGCGTGATCGGCCTCGAAGGCATTCGGTGACCGATAGTTCAAGGCAGAGTGCTGCCGCTTGTTGTTGTAGATGCTC